>JBGUIF010000063.1:0-10443 GCA_045112755.1 Anaerobutyricum sp. | reverse complement strand
TCAACGACATATCCAATAAATATGATGGTGCTGACTTTAAAACAAAAATGGATACCAAGAGTGCCCTGGAGCACGAATATGTCGAACAGAAAATTTTTGATGTAGAGGAGATTGGCCAGAAACTGTTTGGCCGAAGCCCCGAAAAAAAATCCGAGTTCGATGAATCCATGGAAAAATACAATCTTCAGTTTGACCGCTTCTCAGTCGTCAATGACAACACCGTCAAGAAGCTGCAAAAGCAGGTTCTCATCACCGACACCGGCATTGAAATATCTGTGCCTATGGAAACCTACAATAAGCTGGCAGACTTTGAGGTAAGGACCGATGTAAACGGTAAAACACAGATTATTATCAGCAATGTCAATAATCTCATTCTGAAGTAAAAGCCCCTTTAAAAAATAAAAAACCCCATGTACGCAGATATAGTTATCTTTTGTACATGGGGTATATTATTTTCTGGATAGTCTGAATATCGTTTTCCCTTCTCAGACTCAGTCAGTCAGAGATGGATTACTTATTGGATCTCCTCCAGATATTCATCTTCTCTGCCTCTTTGATCAATTCATCCCGGAAATCCGGATGAGCAATACTGATCAGTGCTTCTGCTCTCTGCCATGTGGACAGACCCTTGAGGCAGACCTTACCGAACTCCGTAACCACATAGTGAGTGTTGGCACGGGTATCCGTAACAATAGATCCATTTGCCAAAGTCGGACGAATCCTGGAATTGAGTTTGCCGTCTCTGGACTTGAAGGTGGAGGAACAGCAGATAAAGCTCTTTCCGCCCTTAGAGAGATATGCACCGATTACGAAATCAAGCTGTCCGCCCGCACCGCTGATCTGCTTAAGACCGGCACTCTCTGCATTTACCTGTCCAAAAAGGTCAATGTCAACCGCATTGTTGATGGAGATGAAATTGTCAATCTGTTCTACAGTTTTGGAGCTATTGGTGTAATCCACCGGAGCACTCATACATTCCGGATTATTATCCAGATAATCGTACATCTTCTTGGAGCCGGCGCCAAATGCGTAAACCTGACGTCCACGGTCTATGGTTTTTTTGGATCCGTTAATCTTACCTGCCTTGGCAATATCCACAAAGGCATCAACGTACATCTCTGTGTGAACTCCAAGATCCTTAAGATCAGATTCTGCAATCATGGAACCAACAGTATTCGGCATGCCTCCGATTCCCAGCTGCAGGCAGGCACCGTTGGGAATCTCCTCCACAATAAGCTGGGCCACAGCCTTATCAACATCTGTGGGGGCTGCTCCGGCGCCCATCTCAGCGATGGCCGGATTATCGCCCTCAACAATGTAATCAACCTCAGAAATATGGATTCCTTCTTCAAAGCCTCCAAGACAGCGGGGCATGTTCTCATTGACCTCAATGATTACAACGTCAGCCACTTCACTTACCGCTTTAAGGTGGGAAGCGTTCGGTCCAAAGTTGAAATAACCATGCTTATCCATGGCCGTCGTCACAAAAATTGCCACATCAACATGTTTGATGCTCTCTCTGTAATATTTAGGAAGCTCAGAGTATTTTACTGAAGAATAGTAACAAAAACCATCCTTTACAGCCTTTCTTTCAATGCCGCTCATATGCCAGGAGTTCCAGGTGAAATGTTCTGCAACATTGTTCACTTTAAAGATTTCCGGTGTCCACATGAGAATACCGCCTCTGAAATTAACATTTTCCAGTTCCTCTGCTCTGGCGGCAAGAGCGTGGTCAATGGCCACAGGAGTTCCAGTTGTCCATCCGAAATCTACCCAATCGCCTGACTTAATGATATTAGCAGCTTCTTTTGCAGTAATCAATTTGCTGGCGTAATCTTTAATAAAACTCATAGTCTCCTCCTTACCTTTCTCGATACCCCCGCGCATCAGTTCCTAATCATTCCATCTGGATCATCGGGACACAATACTTGTTAAAAAAATATCATGAATCTATTTTACCACCTAATTAAATGAAGGTCAACCGCTTTCAAAACAAACCTTTTGAATGGTCAATCCCTTTATGCAGCGAAGTGATTAAGAGACCGTTCCAGATTCTTCTTGTATTTCCTGGAAAATGGAATGGTTGTCTGATCTTCCATGATAATTGTTCCCTCTGTCCAGTTAATGCTCTCTATACGAAGAGTATTTATAATGATGCTCCTGTGACATCTGGCAAAGCAAGGAGGAAGCCTCTCCTGAATCTCCTTTAAAAATCCCCAGAACAGAATCTCCCTCTTTGTACTCTTCAACAGAATCTTCTTATTACTTGCTTCAAAGTAACAGATCTCCCTGGTGGGAATAAAAATTGTATCATCCCCCCGACGCACAGAAAATCTCAGAGTGTGCAATCCCTCAAACTGGTCTTCATAGATCCCATTAATCAGTTTCTTTAAGGTCTTTGAAATTCTCCCGGGGCCGGCGGGCAAAAGAATCAATTCCGTGGGCAGAACGTCACTGGTAACATATCGGTCAGGAGGCAGCTCCCTATTGGCCAGAATCAGAATTCTGGCGTCAGGAGATCGCTTTCTTAAATAGTGGAGATGGGAAATATCTTTCTCACAGCCCACGTGATAAATAATCAGATCAAAACATTCCTCTGACGCCGGAACATTTCCTGTCAAAAGGTCATCGTAAGTGCTGATCTTCAGGCGCTCCTCTCCCCTCAGAGCTGTAATATCACTGCACAGCCTCCTCACAGCCTGGTCTTCTGATGAATTGTTCAGTTTCAAAAAAACAGCGATCATTAAAGTCTCCCATCCTCATCAGTACCAGCTGCCGGTCTAATTATACCCATCTGCTTCAGATCAAACCTCGGTCCTCCCGCACATAATCCCTATAATACGTTATTCTTCAAAGTATGTGCTGCTGCCCTGGTCTGATCCTCAGTGGTCCGATACTGCTCTGCAATCATATTAAGATGGCTGACCTGTTCATTAATCATCTTGCACATCTTTGAGACATCTGTGTCAAGCCCCTTAAACTTTGAGATATAGGTCTTGCTTGTTTCACTGCTCCAGACAGAGTTGCTGATTCCCGTAATCACGGAAATCATCTCCTGGGCTGTCTTGCGTATATCATTTCCAATCTGCTGAAAACTGCTTGCTGTGGTCTTAAGCTTTTCAGGGGTTACCTTAATAGTATCGCTCATCTGTCATCCCTCCTAACTATTGGCTGTTGCTATGTTCTGCGACTCCATCTTCTTATAAAGAGCAATAATCTTCTCAAGAATCGTGAGCATAGCAGAGACAATGGTAAAAAACAGCTTAATCTTCGCCAAATCTGCCTTCAGACTTTTCCTGAAACTCTCCTTGGCAGCACCTTCCCACATGGTATCCAGACTGTTGCCAACCTGCTCCAACTGTCCGATCTGGCTGTGCATAGTCCGGCTTAAAGCAGAGAGTCTCTCCCTCTTTGATTCCAGCTGTGCTGCTGAAATAATCATTTGTGACATGATATACCTCCTTCATTACTAGACTGATCGTTTGGTTACGTTTGAAGTATATCATGCGCAGGAATATTTTTACATTTTTTGGATAAAATGTCAATAATAATTGATAAATAAAAAGGGACTTCAATCATCGATTGAAGTCCCCTGGCATATCATTATGTCATGGATTCCTGTCAGCATGTCCTGCATCCTGCCACTGCCCTGTACTCACATGGACAATGTCGCGTAAAACATCCTGATCAGAATCACTCCCTGAAACTATTTCGTTCCTATTTCTCAGCCTGAGCCTTGATTGCCTCTGTCAGCTTCGGAACGATCTTAAGAGCGTCGCCAACGATACCATAATCAGCAACATCAAAGATCGGAGCATCCGGATCTTTGTTGATGGCGATGATGATGTCGGACTCTTCCATACCAGCTACATGCTGGATTGCTCCGGAGATACCGATTGCGAAATAAACCTGCGGACGAACAGTCTTTCCAGTCTGTCCAACCTGAAGGTCTTTCGGCTTCCAGCCGCTGTCAACTACAGCACGGGAACAGGAAACGGTTCCACCGATTGCCTCTGCCAGATCATCAAGCATAGCAAAGTTCTCAGGTGATCCAACACCACGGCCGCCGGAAACAAGAATCTTAGCGTCTGCAATATCTGCTGTGGTAGAAACACTCTTAACAATCTCAAGAATCTCAACAAACTTGCTGTTTGGTGTAAGGTCAACCTTCTCTACGATAACCTCTGCCTTTGCGCCCTTAACTTTGTCCTTCTTCTGCATAACGCCGGGACGTACTGTAGCCATCTGCGGACGATGATTCGGGCAGGCGATGGTAGCGATGGTATTTCCGCCGAAAGCAGGACGGGTCATAAGCAGCTGGCCCTGACGAGGCTCAGCATCTCCACGAGCCTTGAACTCGCCAATCTCAAGAACAGTACAGTCAGCGGTAAGACCGGTAGCAACACGTGCAGATACACGGGGGCCAAGGTCACGGCCGATTGCTGTAGCGCCAACGAGCATGATCTCAGGTTTATATTTGTTAATAACTTCTACAAGAGCGATGGTATAAGGCTCTGTTCTGTACTCTTTTAATTCGGGATCGTCAACAACGATAACTCTGTCAGCGCCGTACTCTGCTAACTGGTCAGCCAGTCCTGTAACGCCGTCGCCAAGTAATACAGCTGTTACTTCTTTAGTCTCGATATCTGCAGCCAGGTCTTTTGCCTTTCCGAGAAGCTCGAAAGCGATGTTATCAATCTTATTGTCAACCTGCTGAGCATAAATAAATACGCCTTTATATTCTGAAATATTCATTCTATTCACCACATTCCTTTTCAATTAGATAACATGTTTGGTTAACAGTTTGTCCATGATGTAGTCAACACCTTCCTCAGGTGTCTCAGCTGTCATCATAACGCCTTTGCCCTTACGAACCTTATCGGAAGCCTTAGCGATCTGAGTAGGAGATCCGGCCAGACCAATGTTGGCATCGTCAAGATCTTTAAGAGCAGGTCTGTTCCATACAGTGATCTCTGCGTCATAGGCATCAAAGATTCCGCCCGGTGTCATGTAACGAGGCTCGTTTAACTCAGCAAGAGCTGTAATCAGGCAGGGAAGCTGAGCCTTCAGAACATGGTATCTGTCATCATACTGACGCTTAACTGTGATGCTCTTATCATCGATAGCAACGATCTCTTCTGCGTAGGAGATCAGCGGAAGGCCAAGGTGCTCAGCAATCTGAGGACCAACCTGTGCTGTATCACCATCGATAGCCTGACGGCCTGTGATGATCAGATCATACTCAAGGTTGCGGATACCAGCTGCGATCGTGGAGGATGTAGCCCATGTATCAGCGCCGCCTAAAACTCTATCTGTAATGAGGACACCCTTATCAGCGCCCATAGCCATAGCTTCACGAAGTACTTCTTCAGCCTTCGGAAGACCCATTGTTACAACTGTAACCTCTGCACCATACTGATCTTTTAATCTGAGGGCCGCCTCAAGACCAGCCTTGTCATCCGGATTCATGATTGTGAGCATAGCTGCTCTGTCAAGTGTTCCGTCCGGTTTAAACTTAACTCCACCTTTTGTATCAGGTACCTGCTTAACACATACTACGATTTTCACAGTGTTGTCCTCCTTATCTCAATAATGCTGCGGAAATTACCATACGCTGAACTTCGGATGTTCCTTCGTAAATCTCAGTAATCTTAGCATCACGCATCATACGCTCAATATCGTACTCTCTGATGTATCCGTATCCACCGAATAACTGTACACACTTGGTTGTAACAGCCATTGCTGTCTCAGCTGCGAATAACTTGGCCATTGCTGCCTCAAAGCCGTACTGCTTATCAGTATCCTTCTTAACAGCTGCCTTGTAAACCAGTAACTTAGCTGCTTCGATTCTTGCAGCCATATCAGCAATCTGGAATGCTGTATTCTGCTGAGCTGCGATCGGACGACCAAACTGCTTTCTCTCCTTAACGTAATCGATAGTGATATCTAAAGCGCCCTCTGCAATACCAAGAGCCTGTGCAGCGATACCAATACGTCCGCCGTCAAGAGTATGCATAGCGATCGGGAAACCTTTTCCTCTCTGGCCAAGAAGTGCGTCCTTCGGGATACGGCAATCCTGGAAGATCAGCTCATATGTAGCAGATCCGCGGATACCCATCTTCTTCTCTTTCACACCAAATGTGAAGCCAGGAGTATTCTTCTCAACGATAAATGCGGAGAATCTCTTCTGTTTTCTGCCTCTCTTATCCTCAACGATGTCTGTGATAGCGATTACGATATAAACATCAGCATACTCACCGTTGGTAATGAAGCACTTGGATCCATTAAGAACCCACTCGTCGCCGTCAAGAACAGCCTTTGTCTGAACGCCCTGAGCGTCAGTACCTGCACCCGGCTCAGTAAGAGCAAAAGCGCCAAGAAGCTCACCCTTTGCCAGCGGAACCACATATTTTTCCTTCTGTTCCGGAGTTCCGTATGTCATGATCGGATCGATACAAAGAGAAGTGTGACCGGAGACAACTACAGATGTTGTAGCACAAACCTTAGCGAGCTCCTCTACTAACATAATGTAAGTAAGAACGTCACAGCCCTGGCCGCCTAATTCCTTCGGAACCGGGATACCCATGAAGCCTAACTTCTGCATTTTAGCAACGTTAACCTCTGGGAAATGCTCTGTCTCGTCAACCTCCTGTGCAAGAGGTTTAACTTCATTTACAGCGAAATCTCTGAACAGCTGTCTCGCCATTTCATGCTTCTTGTCCAATGTGAAATCCATTTTCATTCCTCCATTAAATATTTTGTTTTGCAGGATTACCATAATCCCACTTAAAGCCGTGAGGGCATAATAGCCCCCACGGCGTTATCAACAATTCCTGCTGTATTTTAGTACTTGTAGAATCCCTCTTTTGTCTTCATACCAAGCTTGCCGCCGCGAACCATCTTTCTCAGCAGCGGATGCGGACGATACTTAGGATCTCCAAGCTCTGCGTAAAGAACTTCCATAACAGCGAGAACGATATCAAGACCAATCAGGTCACCTAAAGCAAGCGGTCCCATCGGATGGTTTGCGCCTAACTTCATAGCTGTGTCGATACCTTCTGCGGAAGCGATGCCTTCATCGAAGATGCCGATTGCTTCATTGATCATCGGAACAAGGATTCTGTTAACAACGAAGCCAGCTCTCTCATTTACCTGTACCGGAACCTTGCCGATCTCTTCAGAGATGGCAACGATCTTGTCAACAGTCTCCTGAGGAGTGTTGATTCCTGCGATAACCTCGATGAGCTTCATAACTGCTGCCGGATTGAAGAAATGCATTCCGATAACAGCTCTGTCAAGGCCTGCACCGATCTCAGTGATGGACAGAGAAGATGTGTTAGTAGCAAAGATAGCATCTGCCGGAACGATGTCCTGTAACTCTTTGAATGTCTGCTGCTTAATGGACATAACCTCAAGGGCTGCCTCAACAACTAAATCAACATCCTTACAGATATCTTTTGTTCCTGTTGTAATCTTAGCAAGGATAGCGTCAGCCTTAGCCTGATCCATCTTTCCTCTTGCTACTCTCTTCTCAAAACCTTTGGCAATCTTCTTCTTGCCATTGGCAGCAAACTCGTCGTTGATATCACATAAATAAACTTCGTAGCCTTCTGTCTGGGCAAATGCCTGAGCGATGCCTGATCCCATTGTACCAGCGCCAATAACTCCAACCTTCATTTCATGTCCTCCTAATAATATATACTGTATCTTTTTAAAAACTTGACAGCTTCTCTGTCAAATAGACAGGCGATTATTTGTTCTTAAACGGCTCTTTAACTTTCTCTTTGTTTCTGTCGAGGAAGAATGCCATTCCGTATCTCTGGTCCTCTGTCTCGAAGCACTCACCGAAGAGCTTCTCCTCAAGAACAAGTGCGTCATCCATGCCGAGCTCAAGGCCTTCGTTGATAGCTTTCTTGCACTGGCGAACAGCGATCGGAGCCTGCTTAGCGATACCCTTTGCCATCTTCATAGCCTGAGCCATGAGTTCCTCCTGTGGATACACAGCATTTACAAGGCCGATTCTAAGAGCTTCGGGAGCCTTGATGTTGCGTGCGGAATAGATCAGCTGCTTAGCCATACCCGGGCTTACAAGGCGGGCAAGTCTCTGGGTGCCGCCAAATCCTGGTGTGATTCCAAGGCCAACTTCCGGCTGACCAAAGATAGCATTCTCAGCACAGATTCTGATGTCACAGCTCATGGAAAGCTCACAGCCGCCGCCTAATGCAAAGCCGTTAACTGCGGCGATTACCGGAATCGGAAGAGTCTCAATTTTTCTGAAAATATCATTGCCTTCCTTGGAGAATGCAGCTGCCTCGGCGATGGAAAGGTCACTCATCTGTCCGATATCAGCGCCTGCTACGAAAGATTTCTCTCCTGCTCCTGTAACGATCAGGCAGCGGATCTCATCAAGATCAACTCCGTCGATTACAGCCAGAAGATCCTGTAATACTTCACTGTTTAATGCATTGAGGGCCTTAGGTCTGTTAATTGTGATAACACCAACCTGACCGTCAACTGTATAATCTACGAATCCCATTGTCATTAACCCCTTTCTGAACAGATAATGCAGCCGAAGGGGGCGCCTTCGGTTACATTATCATCGTGTGATGGCTATCTTTTGTTATCAGTTGTCTTATGATTAGTCATTAGATATGATTAGTCTCTCTCAACGATAGTGGCACATCCCATACCGCCGCCGATACAAAGAGTAGCAAGACCCCTCTTGGCATCTCTTCTGTTCATCTCATGAAGAAGAGTAACAAGAATACGACATCCTGAAGCTCCAACCGGATGGCCAAGGGCGATTGCTCCACCGTTTACATTCAGTTTCTCAAGGTCAAATCCCAGGTCTCTGCCTACAGCGATGGACTGAGCTGCGAAAGCCTCATTAGCCTCGATCAGATCAAAATCATCGATGGAAAGGCCGGTCTTTGCAAGAACTTTCCTTGTGGCTGCAACAGGTCCAACACCCATAATCTCAGGAGCAACGCCGCCAAGAGCACCTGCTACCCATGTTGCCATAGGAGCAACACCTAATTCCTTTGCTTTCTCTTCGCTCATAACAACAACACATGCTGCGCCGTCATTGATACCTGAGGAGTTAGCAGCTGTCACGATACCGTCCTTCTTGAATGCGGGACGAAGTCTGGCAATGCTCTCTGCTGTTGTACCGGGACGAGGACCTTCGTCTGTGTCAACAACAACTGTCTTCTTTTTCAGCTTAACTTCTACGGGAACGATCTCATCTTTAAACTTGCCTGCCTCAATAGCGGCAGTTGCCTTCTGCTGGGAGTTAGCGGAGAACTCATCAAGTTCCTCTCTGGTCAGGCCATACTTCTCAGCTACGTTCTCAGCTGTAATACCCATATGATACTGATTGAATACATCTGTTAAAGCATCGTTTACCATGGTATCCTTCAGAACGCCATTACCCATTCTGTAACCATAACGACCCTTATCGATGCAGTACGGTGCCAGGGACATGTTCTCCATTCCACCTGCGATCACGATGTCTGCCTCGCCTGCAAGAATTTTGGTAGCTGCAAGGTTTACACAGTTAAGACCGGAACCACAAACTACGTTGATGGTCACTGCCGGTACTTCTACAGGTAATCCAGCATGGATGGAAGCCTGACGTGCAACATTCTGTCCAAGACCAGCCTGGATTACACAGCCCATTAATACTTCATCAACCTGATCAGCAGGTACACCGGTTCTGTTAAGCGCTTCTTTGATTACGATAGAACCTAACTGCTCTGCAGGTACTGTACTTAACCCGCCGCCCATTGTTCCGATTGCAGTACGCACAGCGCCTGCCAATACAACTTTCTTAGCCATATGAGATTCCTCCATCTTTCTTTAATAGCCTGTATTATAGTTACATAAATTAATTCTGGTAACGATGTGTTAATCTTATCACAATCTTTCTGTATTTGCAATATCATTATCAGATTATTTTCAAAACAGCCTTATTTTCAGCCACTTTTTACAACACATTTACCATATTGCCCAAATACTTCAGAATTCAGTTTGTCTACCTATCTTTGATTATGACATGAATTTCATCATCTGTAAAATACTAATCAAAAAAAGACGTTCCCTGCCCAGGCATCTGCCTGTAAGGAACGTCTTTCAGAGTTGCGGGGGAAGGATTTGAACCAACGACCTCCGGGTTATGAGCCCGACGAGCTACCAGACTGCTCTACCCCGCGATAATAATTAAAATATTCTACTTGTAGAATAATGCAAAAGAGACTAATCAGTGACTAGTCTCTTTTGCAAGAGGCGACGACCAGATTTGAACTGGTGATGAAGGTGTTGCAGACCTCTGCCTTACCACTTGGCTACGTCGCCATATGACTCCTACGGGATTTGAACCCATGTTACCGCCGTGAAAGGGCGGTGTCTTAACCACTTGACCAAGGAGCCATGAACTCCCCGAGT
>JBGUIF010000062.1:0-12724 GCA_045112755.1 Anaerobutyricum sp. | reverse complement strand
TGATGAAAATGCGCACAAAAAGGGCGTCAGCAGTTACGATCCTCTCATTTTTTATAAATGAGAGGGGCGTTACTGCGACGCCCCCTTTTTCCTGAAATATTATATTTTATGTGGTATTTTATGTGGGTCTTACGCCTTTGGCACAAGACTTTGCCCACAATACACAAGTCAGTGCGAGCTTTATTTGATGGCCTTCAAAAACCGATCGAAATAATGGGCGCCATCTACTTTGGTCGCCAGGGCGACATTATAACTCATGCCGTCAGGATTCAAATTGTCGTAGGTAAAGCCTTCCTTATAAAAGATAACCTGACCGTAGGTCTCGCCCTCATCAACGATACAGCTTCCGTGACAATTTATCGTCTCCTGACAGAAATCCGGATACAGCATACAGGCCATTGCCAACGCATCACAGTTCATCACGGTTCCTGCCTGCCCGTTTCCTGCATAGAATTCCCGGATCTTCCCAAATGATTTGCTGACAAAAGCACCGATCTCACCGGTCTTCTCCAGCACCTCAAAATTCTCATCGGTCCATAAAGCCTCCCCGCCGCACATATCCAGCCCGACTACGGTGATTGGAACCCCGGAATCCAGCATGATCTTGTAGGCAAGAGGATCGGCATAAACATTGAACTCCGCCACCGGTGATGCATTTCCGTGCCCCAGGCCTGCTGTCCCCATGGACCAGATCCGCTTAACTTCTTTCATAGCATCAGGATCCTTCTCAATCGCCTTGGCGATGTTGGTGGCCGGCCCCAGGGAGACAATCTCCACCTCTCCCGGATACTTTTTCACAGTCTCGATGATAAAGTCAATGGCATCGCCATCCTCCGCCTTACCCTTGGGATGAACCAGGTCCTCATCACCCATACCGTCTCTTCCAAAGACACTGAAGGCCTCCTTCTTTTTCCCGGCATAGGTTTCAGCCGCACCCTTATAGACAGGTGCCTGGCACCCGGCGATCTCCATAGACATAATTGCATTCTTCGTTGCCTGATCCAGGTCAACATTTCCCAGCAGCACTGTGACTCCAAGAATCTCTATATCAGGATTTTTCGCCGCCAGAATGATAGCTGCCGCATCATCGGCTCCTGTGTCAGTGTCAATGATGACAAGGCGGCGCTCTCTACTTTCTTCAGTGCTTTCCTCTGCCCGGCTGATGCTGCGCAGGGCACCAAGACAAGTGATTGCCGAGGCCATCATCACGAAAGGAATATATTTCTTTAGTTTCTTCATCTCAGATCTCCTTTCTGCGAAAATTCAACTTTTGCAAATGCAGCCTTTCCTTAAATGTATCATACTTTTCTTTCTTATGATACAATGCGCTTATGAAAAATATTTTAAATATTATGGATTTACTTTAAGGAGGAATATAAATGAGCACCATAACTTTGATCGGCGCAGGCCAAATGGCCTCTGCCCTGACATTTCCGCTTTTTGAAAACGGTCATGAGGTCCGACTGGTGGGCAGTCCGCTGGATGACGACATCATGGCCAGGCTTCGGGAAGACAATTACCATGTCAACCTGCGGCGAACTCTTCACGACGGGGTTCACTACTATAACTGCTCCCAGGTAAATGAGGCCATCGATGGTGCAGACCTGATCGTCTGCGGCATCTCCAGCTTCGGTGTAAACTGGTTTGCCGATGAGATCCTGCCCATTCTCCATGAGGATGTTCCTCTGATTTCTGTTACTAAGGGCATGCTGGACTATGAGGACGGCACCATGCAGACCTACCCGGAATACTGGCAGACCAGACTTCCCGCCGGCAGCAGACTGAAGATCTATGCCATCGGTGGTCCCTGCACCGCCCGGGACCTGGCCGATCACGATCCGTCCTTTGTGGGTTACTGCGGTCCCGATTTTGAGACGTTGGAGTGGATCCGGGATATCTTTGCGACTGACTATTATATCATCAGCCTCACCCTGGATATTGTCGGCCTGGAGTGTGCGGTTGCCCTGAAAAACGGCTACGCCCTGGGAACAGCCCTGGCTATAGGCATCAAGGAAAAGTTGGGGGATGACGGCATCGATCACAATAATATGAAGGCCGCCCTCTTCCAGGAAAGCATCAAAGAAATGCTTGACCTCCTCCGCCTGGTGGGGGGCGGCGAGGACATGATTATGTTCGCTGCCGGAGACCTGGACGTCACCGTCTCCGCCGGAAGGAGCCGTACTGTCGGCCTGCTTCTTGGCAAGGGTTACAGCATCGAGGAGACCCTGGCTCAGCTAAAGGGCCAGACCCTGGAGGCCGTCGTCATCGCCACCCGGACCGCCCGGGCTGTCAAAGCCCTTGCAAAGCGGGGCAAGGTCAGAGAGGATGATTTCCCCCTGCTGATGCACGTCAATGAACTTTTAAATGAGGGAAAATCTCTGGATATTCCCTGGAAAAAGTTCCAGAGGCATATGTAATTAACCTGCCAGAAAGCGACATGTTCTTTCGTTTATAAAACAAATAGAAATAGAGCCCGTTCAGACTGAATCAATGAATTCAAAGGATTCTTTGTATTCAATCTGAATGGGCTCTATTTTTCCATCTTTTTTAGACCCTCACACTTAGAGCCTCTCACCGAACCCATTTATCAGCGATTGTCGGTTCCGGATAACCCCAGTCTTCGGGAACTGCCCTGGAGATCATGATAAAATCATTATGTTCCAGGACATGGGCAGATGCCTGATTTTCTATCATGGTACTGGCTGTGATGATTTCTATATCTGTCTCGTTATGTAGATAGTCCACCATCAATGCCACCGCCTGAGTGGCAATCCCCTTTCCCCAGTACTCTTCCAACAGGCGGTAACCGACGCAGGTTTTATGGGTCTCATCCTTATAGCCGTAGAATTCTGCCAGACCGCAGAAAGACATATCCTTTTTCAGATAGATTCCCAGAATCAGAGAAGTCTTCTCCCGTAAGCTGCTGCCATAAAAGTCTTTCAGCATCAAGTGCATATCCCTGTACTTCTTCTCAGGCAGGGATGTTGGTAAATATCGGTATACCACCTCACTGTCAGTCATTTCAAGCAGGGCTTCCCCGTCTGCATCCTCCAACTTTTTCAGGATAATATTTTCATTTTCCAAACGGGGTATCTCGTCAAATAATTTCTTCATAACTTTTTCATTTCTTTATTTTCAGACTCTTCAAATATTTTTTATGTTCCGGAGAGATCCGATAGCTTTCCACCGATTTCTGAATAGTCTTATTATGAGTCCATACATCCAATCTCTTTTCCTCCAGGTATGGCAGCACGGCATCATATTGTTTTGCCAAAGCTGTCGCAAAATACCAGGCGATCATCATGTTGACATAGTACTCCTCCGACCTGACCCCGGCAACCATCTCAGGGTATGCCAGGTCGAACTTTTCATCGAGAAAATGCCGCATCAGCATGCCGATTCCGAAGCGGACTGTATAGGTTTCCCCGGAACTGATCCAGACCTTTATCCTCTCAAAGAGGTCTTCCTTCCTCTTTGCAAAAACCTTCGGTGCCATCTGATCGCAGGTGGCCCAATTATCTACATAGGGCAGGAATCTTTCCACTTCCTCCAGGCAGTGATCATAATCTTTGATCTCGCTGATGATAAAGGCATGCAGCTGGTTTTCATCGAAGTAGCGGTGAGGAAGACTCCTTAAATAACCCTCGATATCTTCCCGCTTAATCAGCTTCTTTGCGTACTTGCGAAGGTCCGGTGTCCTTACCCCGATCACAGTATCAGCCTCGGCTGTGGGAATCAGTTTGCTTTGAAAATCCCGGTACTTCACATCCTGCAATTGAAACAGTGTTTCTCTGATTTCTTCACTGATTGGTTTCATGAGTTCTGGTCCGTTCCCTTTCTCATATTTCTACTCTGGTTTTCTCCGTTCTTTGCTCTACGGATCTACGCTGCATTTCTATTACAGAACATGATAATAAGGACAGATATTCTCATAATGTCCATCCTTCATCCGAAAACCTTCCGGAATTGTTCCAAGCTGAACAAATCCCAACCTCTCATAAAGGTGCCTGGCATGGATGTTGCTCTCCACCACGGCATTGAACTGCAGAACTTTAAATCCCAGTGCCTTTCCCTGCTCCAGGCAATCCTTTACTAACTTTTCCCCGATATGCTGCCCTCGCACGTGGGAGGAAACTGCATAACTCGCATTACAAATATGCCCGCACCTGCCTATGTTATTGGGGTGAAGTATGTACAGGCCGACAACCTTCCCCTCCTTCTCCGCCACACCGTTATAGGTCTGAGATTCGAAGAAATCTCTTCCTGTTGCTTCATCAAGAAACTCTTCCTGGGGAAATGCCACCCCGTCCTCCACGACCTCGTTCCAGATGCGAATCATCTCTGGAAGATCTTTGCCCTCATATTTTCTGACAATCATTTTTCACCCTTATTCTTTCATTTTCCCATATTCTGAAATCCCAGCGTCAGAAATCCTTTCGCCTGGATCCTTTTTTCAACAGCTGCCTCTAAAGGCTCTTGTGATCATTATGACACAGCCCTCTTCGCCTGATCCTCTTTATTCTTCTGCCTGCTTTGCAGACAGTTCTAATCTGACAATAGTTCCTGGGTTGTCTCAATCAGACTTTTGTGCCTGAGATCCCGGGGCTCAAACCGGATCAGGTTATAGACCATCTGCATGACAACCCCCGCCCCGAAAGTACTTATGACAGTGCCTATGCCAATCGGCCCGCCCAGAATCCATCCCACCAAAAGCACAACGGCCCACAATACAGCAGCCACTATACCGATGGGAACCTTGGGCAGACGTTTGCCAAGTCCTACGAGCAAAGCATCCCTGGGACCGCAGCACTGTTCACTCTTCATGTAGATTGCCATGCCCAGGGCCATAAAGACAAAACCTGCCAGCATGATCAGAATACCCTTCCATAAACTGTCGTTCAGCGGCAATGGATTAAAACTGTTGAAAAGCTGAACAAAATTACCTGTCAGCAGGGCATCTATCACCGTCCCGTATCCGATTTTTTCCCTGAGAATAATATCAATCCCAAGAATGATTAAGGCCATCACTGTCATGGATATGCCATAATTGAAAGGCGTATGATAAGAAATGCCCATTCCGAGACAATCCCATGGCGCAAGGCCGATATTTGCAAAGATGGTCAGATGCACTCCAAAGGCAAAGACAAAAAGTCCTGCGACAATCTGAAGCCACCCGACGATGATTGATCGTTTCATTTTATACTCCTCAATGACACAGGGCCAACATCCCCCTGTACTTAAACGTCTATGGCTGTGTATCTGCTGCTCTCATCAGTCATCCCAACAATCTGAATCGTGTCTGCCTCCACACGGCAGCTGTAATGGGCGACTTGGACGCCGGCCTTTACTGCCCGGATCAGGGCCTGCCCGAATTCGGGCTGAGTTTCATCGTTTGGGACAACGCGGTGGATTCCGTTCATCTGGATGACAAAGGCAATCTGACAATGATAGCCTTCCCTGGCCGCTGCCGCCAGTTCCTCCAGGTGTTTCACTCCCCGGCTGGTGGGGGCATCGGGAAACATGCCGATTCCCTGCTCCAGATCCACTGCCAGTGTGCAGCCCTTCACTTCCATCAGGAATCTCTCTTTCCCCCGCTCCATGTAGAAGTCAAACCTGGAATCCCCATAACTGTACTCCGGCTTTACCAGGTTGTAATTCATACCCATCAGCTGCTGTTTCATCAGCTTGTTGGGCACAAGACTGTCAATGTTTACCCATTCCAGCCCTGGTTTGTAAACAGAAATCAAGTCGTAGGCGGTCTTTCTGTTCGGCTGATCCGCCTTCTGAAGGGTAATCCTGGCTTCGGGGAGCAGAAGTTCTTTAAGCCGCCCGGTATTCTTCACGTGCACCGTCTCCGGTTTTCCTTCCGCCAAAACCTCCGCAGCAAAACGGTTGATCCTGCGCAAAAAGATGCCGGGAACCGTATTTTCATATTGAATCATTGCTTTCCTTCCCTTCAATGTAATCTCCTCCCGGTATTTTTCACACACATTGTCCCCGGTTTTCCTCCACAGATCTAGTAAGATCTAATACATCTTTCCTATGTAAATGCTTTTCGGCATGGCTTCAAAATCATAGTCCTTCAGTTCCGTCACTGACTTAAGATTGCTGTGGGATCCTTCATGGACCATCAGGTTGGAGGAATCTCCCAGGTGAACCACGAGGACAGGCTTTCCAATCGCATAAGCATACCCGCATTCCCAGGCAGTCCCGGTGTCACTGTAATTGCCCCAGTAAAGCATAACCAGGCAATCCGCCCAGTCAATCCCCTGACGGTCAATGGCGAATATCTTTCTGCTCCACGCCGAAGACCCTTCCTCTTCCTCAGGAACTGTATGTTCTCTTGGGGAAAAGACGTCAAAGCCTCTCTTTCTTAAAATATTTTCTGTCTTTGTCAGGATCTCCCTCTCCCGATCACTGAAAAAGGGAGAAGCTATATAAATCTTCATATTTATTCCCAATCCCAATTATTTCCTGTTTTATGTTCTGACCTGTGCCAAAAAAATTATATATCCGTTATGACCTCACGTCAATAAAGAGCCAGTGTTTCAAATAGAATCTTTGGACAGACATGTATATATAAGCATAATCCTTACGGATTTATGGCTGCTATCTGCTTCATCATCACAACCAAAGGACAAGTGACCTTCAATAGCACAGTTCAGGCCGGCGCATTTACCCCTTTCTGATGGTAAATGCGCCGGCCTGTCTTTTGCTCTTATTTTTTCCTAATCTTTATCCTGCAAAATATTCTCTGGTTCTCTCTGCATACTCTTTAGAGAGGCCAAGATCCCAGATCAGCTGGAGTACTGTGTATCTCGGACGTACTTCCTTCGCGTAGATCACGCTCTCGTAAAGCTCATCCAGGCTGACATCGATCTGTGTGGGATTGATCGGTGCGTCAAGTCCTGCAAAAAGCTTCTCCATATCTGCCACTTTCGGCAGCCCTTCTTTGATCATCCGCTGAATATCAGCCCAGTTCTTCTCAATAATCTCCAGTCTCTTATTTCGCATGGTAAGGTCATTCTTCCTGGATTTCTCTTCCACGGCGATGATTCCGTCGGCAGCAATCTCATAGACCTCTCTGATCTCTTTCTCCCATGCCTCATAGTCAAAACCCGATGCCTTGACTGCAGCGAAGTCAACCTGCTCATTTTCCAGCATGTGGTAGAGATAAAGGGCGATGATGGTTCCAACGCCGACCTGGGTTCCGTGGAGAGCCGGGAATTTTCCATGCATGAAGGCTTTCATTTCCCAGAAATGGGAGAAATGATGTTCACAGCCGGAGGCCGGTCTGGAGTTTCCGATGAAACTCATGCCGATTCCTGTGAGCACCAGGGCTTCTGTTACGGCCTTAACCGCCTCGGGCTTCCGATCCCTGACCTCATTGCTGTACTTCATCACTGTACTGATGGCTGTCTCCACCATCTCAACAACTTCTTCACAGTAGTATTCATCATTGATCAGACGGGAAAGTTTCCAGTCAAAGAGACAGGTGTATTTGCCCAGGGTGTCGCCCAGACCAGCCGCAATCAGCCGCATAGGTGCCTGGGAAAGAACATCCACATCCCCGATTACTGCCACCGGTCCATGACAATCCACTGTGGTCTTTACATGATTCAGAATAACTGCGGATCCGATGGATACGAAACCGTCCATGGAGGGTGCTGTGGCATAAATGATATAATCAAGACCCATCCGATAGCTGATCAGCTTACAGAGGTCATTGATGGTTCCGGATCCGACAGCCAGAATCAGGTCTGTTCCCGGAACAACGGCCGCCAGGATTTCTCCGATTACATGCTCATCCGGAATCACTTCATCATAATCGAGGATGACTTTATCATAGGAAAGTCCTGCTTTCTCAAGCTCAGCTGCCGCATCGGCTCCGGCTGCCTTCCAGGTATTCTTGTCTGCCACCATGAAGATTTTCTTATATCCAAATTCCTGGATGTGCCCGGCCAGTCTCTTGACTGCCCCCTGATCGATGTCTATTCTCTTCACTGCTGAATAATGCTTATGTCCACAGCTGCAATTAATTTCCCTGTCAAGATATGTGTTTAAATCCAATGCCTTTCCCATAGTAAATGTCCTCCTTTTTTGAAACATTATGCAGTAGAATATAATGATGTGAGTTTTTTATCGTGATGTTTTCTCTTTGTTAACCTCATTATACACGCGGTTTTTAGGGTGTCAATCCGCCTGGAAAAGTATGATTACTAATCAAATTTTACTGTTGCTAATCACTACTTTTGATTAATTAAAATTTGCTTCTCTTATCGAAATATGATTAGTAATCACCCGGATTGTCCCTGAAATTTACAGCTTAAAATAATAAATATAAAATTTTTATTAACTGCTGCAGCTATAGAAATATTGGTCTATCCCACAATCCTGATAAGAATACGAAGGATCAATCCAGTATTTTCAGAGGAATCCATCTCAGGTAATCACCGGATACCAGTCGGTATTCCCTCCCTCGATACTGCCCGTGGATACTGTCGTAGAAACGACTCTCCCCATGACAATGGGCGTAGATGACCTGCTCCGCATCGTATTCTTCCGCTAAATCAGTAAAGGGACTTCTCCTCTCCAGAATATTTGTCGGCGGGTAATGCAGAAACATGATAAATCTACGGTACCCGCCTTCTTTTGCCAGTTCGAAGGATCGGCGCAGCCGCTTCAGCTCCCTGTCGACAAGCTTTACCGCATGCCTTTCGGCTTCTTCATCCCAGCCGGTAATTCGCCCTCTGCGGTCCAGATAAAAAGGTCCTTCAAAAGTAAACCCCTTCGTGCCCACCAGGGCATAGTCCTGGTAGGTTTCGTAGGAATCCTGAAGAAATGTCAGCCTGGGTTTATATTGATCATTCAATCGTTCTGTTTTCTTCGCATCCCAGAACATATCATGATTGCCCCTGGTCAGAATCTTCCTTCCCGGCAGATCGCAGATATACTGCAGGTCGAGCTCACATTCGGACAGTTTCCTGCCCCAGCTGTGATCCCCCACCAGCACCAGAGCGTCCTCATCCGTGATCATCTTCATACAGTTTTTCCGGAACTTTTTCTCATGATTCTTCCATACTCTGTTATACAGCTGTCCCGGTGCTTTCAGGACAGACTGATAATGCAGATGGAGATCGCCGATTGCATATAAACTCATACTGATTCTTATTCCATCCACTCTACCTGGCCGGACTCTATATCATAGACCGCTCCGGATATCTCCACCCGTTCGATCTCCGGATGTTTGGCAAACTCCATTTCCAGGATTTTCATTGCATGCAGCACATTAAGACGGCATGCCTTTCCAGGATCTTTCTCATCTCCCACCGCTTCCTGAATCTCATCCGTGATAAACTGGATAAATCCGTCACTGTGCCCGCTGAGAGCTGCACTGATGGCCCCGCAGCCAGTGTGTCCCAGCACAATAATCTGGCTGCAGCCCAGATGGGCGGCCGCATACTCTACGCTCCCCAACTGATGATTATCCAAAACATTTCCCGCTACACGAATCACAAACAGGTCCCCGATATCTGCCTTGAAAATGTATTCCGGGACAACGCGGGAATCTGAGCAGCAGATCACAATCGCATAGGGATGCTGCCCTTCTTTTGCCGTCCGAAGTCTACGTTCAGATGACGACGTTTTTCGATAATCTTCATTTCCCTGATTCATTCTTTTTCTGATATCCATATTTATACCCCCTCTGTTCACAGTTTGTTCACGGTGACAGGCACCTTTCGTGTTCACAGTTTGTTCACGGTGACAGGCACCATGCCTGCACCTGACACCCTTCTGTTCACCATACCTGCCACTCTCTATCTTATAAAAACATATTTCTGATCAGAAGACCTGTCCGGATCAAACCGGTAGCCGCTCCAGTGGAAAGACTGGATCTCCTCTGGTTCCTGCGCCTGAATAGATGCCATATACCGTACCATCTCACCTCTGGCCATCTTGGCATACACGCCCTTCTGTACGATTCTGTCACCGTCCGGCTCGCCAAAGACACAGGTGATAAAACGATCTTCAGGCTGCAGATACTTCTCAATACATTTTGAATATTCCTTTGATGCCAGGTTGATCAGGATGCGGCTGTCGTCCATGGTTTCTTTATAGACGCTGTCACCCCAAAAGTCATATAGATTCTTATATCCTGCTGCCGCTCCTTTAGCACCCATTTCCAGGCGATAAGGGGTCAGCCCATCCATGGGTCTGACCACTCCATAGAAACCGGACAGTATCCTGAGATGATCTTCCACATAGGCAATAGCTCCATCTTCAAAAACGGCCGGTGCCATGTAGGTGTACTGAATACCGTCGTAAGCTAAAATCGCCGGTGTCAGGTTTGCGGTCAGATCCATATGCGAAAAGCGTTCCCTGTTCTGCCGGGCAATCTTATCGCTGCAGGCCCAGAGTTTCTTCTGCTCCTCGTAGCTGAGACTGCAGATCCAATCCTTCAGCAGTTTTGTCTTTTCCAATAATACCGGGACAGCACTGCAGGCAAAGGTATCTGTGTCCACCCGCATCTGCTTGGCCGGAGATATAATAATCCTCATGACTGCTCCGCCGGCATCCACGTCAGATCATCAGCCAGCGGCCTCCTTTCTCTTTTTTTGATTCACTGCAGAACCCTTCTCAGCAAATACTATATCTATTATCCATAATACGTCATTTAAATATTACTTTCAATATGGACTTCTTACTGCGAAATAAAAACAGGCTGCCGCACCGAGTTGATGAGGAAATGCATGTGCAATTCACATCATCTTTTCAGCACGACAGCCCTGACTCATAGGACTTATGCGTCTATGAGTTCCACCGGCACGAGTTCCGGTATGCTGTTCTGTTTGAGATTTTCAAGGCAGGCAGCCTTGTCAAAGCCTTCTTCTGCGGTAATGTCTGCATAGAGAGTCAGCTCATTTTCCGCAGGATTATATTTCATATATGCCCGGGCAGTCTGAATTCCCTCGCAGTCAAGAAGATTTTCTTCAACCGCATTGAGATCAAAGAATCTGCGGCCATGGACACCATCAGTTACTACTTCACGGCCAGCCTTCTCCAGGAAATCAACAGTCCCGTCGGGGAGAATCCTTCCTTTGAGGCCGGTGGCGTAGAGGGTTCCGGGGCCATAAGGATTCTCAATGACTTCATTGAATACTGAAGGCTCGCAATCCATAACATAAAGGGGTCCCCATGCGCCGTAAGGTTTCTTTTTCTGGGATTCATCCAGAATGTAAACCTTGACTCTTCTTCTGCTGGAAATATTGGGCAGAAGGTCGAAGCCGGCTTCTTTGTTAAGCACATCGCCGTATACACGGAAATGTTTCGGGTAGACCTCCTCGGGCAGGTGGCGTTTGAGACGCCGGACGGAGGTTTCTTCCATCATGGCACGAACGATTTCTTCGTAGCAGGTGAGGAAGATCTCGAGAGTCTCTCTGTCAAAACGATTCTCCCAGTAGCGGAGTTCTGTGTAGAATCCATCCTCGTCATACATAATCTGCATATGGAAAGGTAAGGAATCCAGCTGCAGGCAGTGAAGTCTCTCGCCGGGCTCGTCGCCGGGAGTAGGTACAGTAAGGATATCTCCCTGATACTGAAGGAACATATCACCCATTCTGGAAACAGGAGAGTAGTTTTTCATGGTTGTCATAATCTGGCTGCCGGCCCGGGTGACCAGTTCATTCACCCTTTCATGGGCAACTCTCTGATATCTGTAGAGGTAGGTCTTGAACAGGCATCCTGCAAGTCCTGTCCATCGGCCGTCGGTTCTGCCGCTGTGAATGCTGTTGACAAATACATCATCCTCATCAGAGAAGAGCGCTGCAGTATAATTTAATGCAGACAGGAAGAGGGCATTTTCGGATACATTGTTGGTTTTGCAATAGTAAAGGATTTCCTTGCGGACGATGCGGTCAAGCCTGCGCCTGATAACTCCGTAAACGCCCTTCCTGCAATCCTGTCTGTCGTGGCGTGTGAGGAGAGACTGACGCATACGGTAACCTTTCATCAGTTCTGCCACAGCCTGGCAGTCCTTCTCGCGGATACCGGCATCTTCTTTTGCCTTGGCATCGAGAATATACTCATAGAAAGTATACTTCTCTTTCGGAACTTCCTCTCCGTCATAAATCTTTTTCAAATCTTCCATGAGAATATTCATGGTAATTCCGTCACCGATGACATGGGCCACGTCAAAGAACATATACTTGTAAGACTCTGTCTCAGCCAGACAGATGTGCACAAGATTGTCGTCCTCACGGTAGCGGAAAGGCACGAGCATGGCCTGCACGTTTTTCTCTACCTCTGACTCCTTCCACTGGTAGACAGGAATGTCGATTTCTCTTGCGTCATCGCGGAAGAGAGCGTAATATTTCTGTTCTGTGGGTTTAATGATACCCTTCAGGATCGGATGTACGTTAAACAAAGTCCGGAAGGACTCCTTCAGGCGGTCGAGATCCACATTCTTATCCAGTCGATAAGCAAAGGGAAGATTGCCGGTGGTATTGCCCGCAATGATATAGGAAAAATACATCATCATGCTGGTAAGCGGATAAGCCGGACGCGGACTGTAATCGACCTTTTCTTCGCCCTGCTTCTTAAGAATCAACTCTTCCAGCTTCAGGATGGTACTGTTATCCATGAGCTCGGTCAAGGTCACGCTGACGCCGAGCTGTGTCTGAAGTTCCTCGATAAGCATAACGCTTGTCAGGGAATCCAGGCCATT
>JBGUIF010000061.1:0-9239 GCA_045112755.1 Anaerobutyricum sp. | reverse complement strand
GAGATGACATTCCGGATCCGACATTTGCTTCCGGCTTACTCGGCGACGGTGTTGGAATCTACTCCGATGACGGTATCGTAGTAGCTCCTTTTGACGGCGTGATCAGTTCCGTGGCAGCTTCCAAGCATGCCATCGGTCTCACAGGCCCTGGCGGCATCGAGTTCCTCATCCATGTCGGTGTTGACACTGTCAAGATGGAGGGCGAAGGATTTGAGCCTCAGGTTTCTGAAGGCGACGCAGTCAAGGAAGGCGACGTGATCCTGAAGTTCAGCAAGGCCAAGATTGCCGATGCCGGATACTCAGATTGTGTTGTTTGTCTGATGGCTAACTCCGATATGCAGGAAGACCTTCAGGTAGGCGAGAACGTATAATCTCTGATTCTTTGAATCAGGCCCGAATCAAAGGGCATTATACCATTGATTTCACAGGATCCTCATTCCCTGTGAAATGAGGAAAGTATGTTTATAAAAAAACCATCCCGGCCATGATCGGCCGGGATGGTTTTTTGTTAAGCTTTATTCTTTTTCCGGGACCATAGGGATCCTATTTTTTCCGATAGATATTGGCGCAGGTATAAAGGTCTTTATAGTGGGAGGCGATCAGAAGATGGATCCTTCCTTTACTGTCCACCTGGATGCCCTCAGGTTCCCGATGACTGAGCCGGGATGCGCCCTTAATGGTCCGGGTCGTCTTTTTCTTTGTCCTGGTATTATAGATTCTGATCTTGATGGGATAGTATGGCTTTCCTAACTCCCGGCATTCTGCTCGGCTGGGGCTGCCTTCCACGGTATAGAGATTCTCTCCGCGGATGTCAAAGCCCTGGAAAGTGCCAAAATCATTATCAATGCGGAAAGTTTTGAGTACCTGACTGGTCTTGATCTTCCAGCCTTTGTAGAGACGATAATATTGGAACTGGACTTCGTCACCCCGGGAGATTCTGACACAGAGGGTCTTGCCATCTGGACTGATGGCCGGGTAAACGTTTTTCCCGTAGGAGTTCTCCCCGGAAATCCGGATTTTATATCGGACAGAACTGTGCTTTTTTAATGTTTTACCGGACTGGAAAGTAAAGCAGGAGATGGTAGTTGGTCCTTTTTTGGAAGAAGAGTAATCGCTCCCGGTCCAGAGATAGGTGACGCCGCCTTTTCTGACACAATCCAGAGTGGTGCCGTGCCCGAAATTCTTGAGGGTCATGTAGTCTGAGGAGTAAGTCCCGTCCGCCCGGTAGCGGATTCTTGTCAACCGCAGAGAATTACTCCAGGAGCCGTAGCTGGCCAGATTATTAAGAAAATAGTAGTAGGTTCCGTCACTGGTATACCCCTGGGGCAGCCTGGCAAGTCCCAGCCGGGTGGCTGGCCTGACCACAGTCAGATCCGATCCCGCCCCCTCAAAGGTTGTAGTGCCTGAGATCGCCTTCTGCAGGGCCGGGGTCAAGGGGGCCATGTTAAGATTGTTTTTCATGGATATTTTCTTTACCGCCTTGGCCTGGGCAGTCATGGTGAATGAGGCAGCTGCCAGACCCAAAGCCAGCATGCCCAGCAAAACATTCTTTGACAAGCGCATAGTACTCTCCTTTAAAAGATTTTTCACACAGGTTGTTCTCTTTTTTCTCATAAGGTTTTTCACACGGGTTTCCCTTGTTTTTTCTCCCAGCTGCTTCTCCTGGAGATTTCTCCCGGAAGCTTCTCATATCTGCTTCTCCCAGAAAGTCATTTATCACAGGAAGCCATTCTGAAAAAGGGAGAGGGTGAGGGATTCCAGCTCTTTCTGACTCAGCACTTCCCCTTGCTCGATATAGGTTCTGGCGATCCCGGTCATGCTGCCTGCATAGAAGGAGGCTGCATAGCTGCGCTGGTCACCCATAACCTGAGGCAGAAAACAGTCACAGCCGGAGAAGGACTCCAGCAGACCATCATACATGAGATAAATGATATTATTTTCCACCAGCATCCGGATGAAATCCGCCTGTCTGATGATATAACTGCTGTAGCCGAGACAGAGCTGGTGGAGGGAATCCAGGCCGTCAGGATCCCCGGTGCTGTCTTCGGGACTGTAGCAATAGTCTTCCTGGAAAATGTAAGTGATGACATTGTCCTTGGATTTAAATAAGGAATAAAATGTCTGTCTTGAGATGCCGGCCTCTTTGCAAAGCTCACTGACACTGATTCTGGAGAAAGGTTTCTCCTTCAGCAGGTCCAGCAGGGCACAGGCAATATTTTTCTGAGAGGTTCTCGCAGTTTTATTATTGCCACAATACATAAAAATACCTCAGATAAATAACTTGACAAGTGTAAAGGTTTGCGTTATTATTCTATCATAAACTTGACAGTTGTCAAGATTTGCGTTAGTATTTCGGCCCTTTTTCATAGGGGCGACAGGCTTTCAGAGGAAAGCCATATTTTTTAATAACGCATTAGCACTCGACAGATTCGAGTGCTGACATTTTGTAGAATACCCTGCAGTTCTGAGCAGCATTCACTCCGCTTTTATGCCAGACTGTGCAGGGATGAGGAGGTTATAATATGGCAGTATTACCAGTTTATAATACACTAGTGGTGCCGGACGCCAAGATTTATTTTAAATCAGATTCCTATGAGAAGATGACAGGCAAGGCCCCTTCCATTGATGATAAGGTAACCATCGTCATCGCGAAGAAAGCCATCAGCCAGAAGGAGATGGACGAGAACAGTTTCTATCCCATCGGCGTGTCCGGCGTGATCACGGAAATCAATAACAATGGTTACATCGTGATTCGCACCCGATACCGGGTAAATATCGAGGAAGTCTCCGTCTACAAGGACTATATGATCGACCTGTCCATATCCAAGCGGAGGGATATCGAGGACATTGAGGAGAGAGAGCTGGAGGCCAAGGTCAAGGACATTAAGGCCGTTATGCTGCGTTTCAGTGAGAACTTTCAGCAGGCCAACATGGCCAGGGCCTATATCAGTCAGCTCAATACCATCGGAGAGATTATTTCTGCCATGTCCCCCTGGATCATGAACTCCAACACCGAGCGCTATGAGATTCTGGCTGAGGACAGCCAGAGGAAGCGGGCGGAGATGATGGAGCAGATGATCTATGAGAATCTGGAGATGTTCAAGCTGAATTCTGAGGCCAAGACGGCCCAGGAGGAGGACTATCAGAAGATCTACCGTGAGTCGGCCATCAAGAAGCAGATGGAGTACCTGCAGAAGGAACTCGATGAGATGCACCCGGAAAATGTGTCCGATCTCCGTAAACTGGAGATCAAGATTGAAGAGTCAGGCATGAATGAGACTGCCCGAAAAGAGGCGGAAAAGATTCTTAACCGGCTCAAATCCGAGGGACAGAACAGCGCAGAGTCCGGTATGCTCTACGACTACCTGGACTTTGTCACCAGCCTTTCCTGGAAGAAGGAGCCAGCCCAGCAGATTGACCTGGACAGGGCCGAGAAGGTGCTGGAGGAAGATCATTTTGGCCTGAAGAAGGTCAAGGAGAGAATCATCCAGCAGATTGCCGTCATGAATCTGAAAAAGAAGCAGACCGGGTCTATCCTTCTCTTTGTGGGGGCTCCCGGAACCGGTAAGACCAGCATCGGCCAGAGCATCGCCAGGGCCCTGCAGCGGGAGTATGTCCGCGTCAGCCTGGGCGGCGTCCGGGACGAGGCAGATATCCGGGGCCACAGAAGAACCTATATCGGCGCTATGCCCGGCAGGATTATGGACGGCATCCACAAAAGCGGCGTCTCCAACCCTGTTATGGTACTGGATGAGGTGGATAAACTTTCCATGTCCTATAATGGCGACCCGGCCAGCGCTCTTTTGGAAGTCCTGGATCCGGAGCAGAACTCCACCTTCACCGATCACTATATGAATGTCCCCTACGACCTGTCGGACGTGATGTTCATCTGTACCGCCAACTCCCTTGATACCATTCCTGAGCCCCTGCTCAATCGTATGGAAGTGATCCAGTTCCAGGGCTACAGTCCCCTGGAGAAACTGCAGATTGCCAGGAGGCACCTCCTGCCCAAGGCCATGGACGCCGTGGGCATCACAGAGGATGACCTGCTGGTGGCAGACGATGTCATCGCGGAGATTATCAGTGGTTACACCAGAGAAGGCGGCGTCAGGGGACTTAAGAAACGGATGGACACCCTCTGTCGTTCCGCCGCGGTCCGCATTGTGCGGGGACATGACGGCCAGCTGATGATCGAGAGTGACAGCTTAAGAGATTATCTGGATATGCACCCCATCCGCCATGGTCTGGTAAAAGATGCCGCCAAGCCCGGTATTGTGACCGGCCTGGCCTGGACGGCCGTGGGAGGGGAAATTCTCTATATAGAAACATTGTTTACCAAAGGAGACGGGAAAGTGACCATCACCGGCCAGCTGGGTGATGTGATGAAAGAGTCGGCCCAGATTGCCATCAGTCTGGTGAAATCTCTCTTCCCGGACAAGGCAGAGCTCTTTGAGAAGCATAATCTGCATATTCATGTACCTGACGGATCCACGCCAAAAGATGGGCCGTCCGCGGGTATTACCCTGACCACAGCCCTCTCCTCATTGATCAATAACAAGGCAGTGACTCCCCACACCGCCATGACCGGAGAAGTATCTCTTCAGGGAGAGGTCAACCCCATCGGCGGCCTGCCGGAGAAACTGATGGCTGCCCAGAGGGCCGGGGTCACCAGAGTCTTTATTCCAAAGGACAACGAAGATGATCTGAGGGATGTGGCTTCTGAGGTAAAGGATCAGCTGACCATCATCCCGGTAAGCAGGGTGGAAGACGTTCTGAAAACTTTGGAAATCCTCAATTAACCTGTAAAATAAAGAAAATGTTTGTGAAATCCCGACAGTAATTCCCTGGAATCTGTCGGGATTACTGTTTTCTTATACATTTACATTTTGCAGTATTCGTGTTAAAATTGTTCTGTATTTAGAAAATATTAGACAATTATATCCTGTTTTTGAATTTTTTGAAGGCTGTCATTTCATTAGGCTTCATTTCAGAGGAGGAAATACCTTCTTCTGGCACGTGAAGAGTGAGGAGGAACTGTTAACTTCTCTAAGAGGCTGGGGATGCCGATCATCAAAAAATGAATGATTCAGGTTATTAATGATTCAGAATGCTTCATACTAGAATGATGGGAGGATCTGCCGGATGGGTGGAATATTTGGAGTAGCTGCAAAAAGAGACTGCACTTTGGAACTGTTTTATGGAATCGACTATCATTCCCATTTGGGGACCAGACGTGCCGGCATCGCTGTCCATGGCAAGCCTGGCTTCCAGAGAGCGATACACAACATTGAGAATTCTCCATTCCGTACCAAGTTCGAGAAGGATATCGACGAGATGGAAGGCAATATGGGCATCGGCTGTATCTCTGATTATGAGCCCCAGCCCCTCATGGTCCAGTCCCACCTGGGCAGTTTTGCCATCACAACGGTGGGTAAGATCAATAACATGGACGAACTCTTAGATTATGTCTATGAGAACGGCAACACCCATTTTCAGGAGATGAGCGGCGGTCTGATCAACGCCACAGAGCTCGTGGCTTCCCTGATCTGTAAGAGGGAATCGCTTCTGGAAGGCATCAAGTTTGTCCAGGAAAAGGTGGACGGATCCATGACCCTTCTGCTGATGACCAAGGACGGGATTCTGGCGGCCAGAGACCGCCTCGGAAGAACCCCGCTGGTGATCGGTAAGAAGGATGACGCCTTCTGTGTGTCCTTTGAGAGTTTTGCTTATATCAACCTGGGCTACCATGATTATAAGGAACTGGGCCCGGGAGAGATCGCCTATATCACCCCGGATGGTGTGGAGACCCTGCAGGCTCCAGGCGAAGAGATGAGGATCTGTTCCTTCCTGTGGGTATACTTTGGTTATCCCACTTCCTCCTATGAGGGAGTAAATGTTGAGGCTATGCGGTACCGCTGCGGCGCCATGCTGGCAAAAAGAGACGGGGATTCGGTGGATCCCGATATCGTCGCCGGCGTCCCGGATTCGGGAATTGCCCACGCCATCGGCTACGCCAATGAATCCGGAGTACCCTTTGCCAGACCCTTTATCAAATATACGCCAACCTGGCCCAGGTCCTTCATGCCCACCATGCAGAGCCAGAGAGACCTCATCGCCCGGATGAAGCTTATTCCTGTCAAGGCTTTGATTGAGAATAAGAAGCTGCTGCTGATCGATGATTCCATCGTCCGGGGCACCCAGCTTCGTGAAACCACAGAGTTTCTCTATCAGAGCGGTGCCAGGGAGGTTCATGTCAGACCGGCCTGTCCGCCCCTGCTTTATGGATGTAAATATCTGAACTTCTCCCGGTCCACCTCCGATATGGATCTGATCGCCAGAAGAGTGATTCAGGAAAGGGAGGGGGATGTGTCGCCGGAAGTCCTGGCAGAGTACGCGGATCCCACCAGTGAGCGCTACGAGAAGATGCTGGACTGTATCTGCAAGAAACAGAACTTTACCTCACTGCGCTACCACAGGCTGGATGACATGGAGGAATCCATTGGAATCTCCCCCTGCAAACTCTGTACCTACTGCTTCAGCGGCAAGGAATAGAGACCAGATGCTAAAATGATAAGAAGTGGCCGGCACTTACGATGAATCAGGAACGTAAGTGCCGGCTTTTTGTATTATTAGGAAGCTTACGCGACCGCGCTCGGCGCGAGTGTATCGCAAGCGAGACACTTTTATATTAAGAAATTTCTTAAAAAGAATACAGAATTTTCAAATGTTTTCGATATGATATCCGAAATAATGTTCTATGGGATAATTTGTGATATGATTATGACAATACTATGATAGAATGGAGTAGGACAGAGAAAAAACCACAAGGAGACAGATCAATGACCACGAGAGAGAGCATATATGGCGATCAGGCGGAGAATCTCCATCAGGTGAAAGACCTGATAATTGCCAGGATTAATGAATATAATCATGATATACAGGATAAAACAGGCCATTCGGTGTTTGAACATCTGAACAGCCGGATAAAAACCGAGGCCAGTATGCGGGAAAAATGTGTGAGAAAAGGTGTGGAAGCAACCCCTTATCAGGCCCTGAGGATCATGAAGGATGCCATCGGCATACGGATCATCACAAGATTTATAGAAGATATTTTCCAGATTCGGGACTTCCTGAATGATTTGGAGGATTGCCGGATCATCCAGGAGAAAGATTATATCCGCCAGGCCAAGTCCAACGGATACAGGAGTTATCATATGATACTGGAAACTCGTCAGCCCCTTGCAGATATCGAAGGGAATAATCCCGGCCTTTTTTACCTGGAAATCCAGCTTCGCACCATCGCTATGGACTGTTGGGCCAGTCTGGAGCATGAGATGAAATATAAGAAATCCATTGCCAACCAGAAGATACTGGATCAAGAGCTGAAGCGGTGCGCAGACGAACTGGCCTCCTGCGACATAACCATGCAGACTATTCGGGACATGATCCGGGCCGACGAGCAGGAACCGGAGGAAAATGCCTATAAAACAGAGATTTAAGAGAGTAAACAGGGGGAGATAATCCATGAAGATATTAATTGCAGAAGATGAGAAAGATATGTCCAAAGCAATCTGTGCCATATTGAATCATCAGGACTATGAGACAGATGTGGCCTTTGATGGCCTGCAGGCTATGGAGCTGGCCCGGTCCAACACCTATGACTGTATGATATTTGATATTATGATGCCCAAAATGGATGGCCTGGAGGCCTTAAAGCGAATCAGGGCAGGCGGGGATATGACGCCGGTTATTATGCTGACAGCCAAGGCCCAGGTGGATGACCGGGTGGAGGGCCTGGATGCCGGCGCCGACGACTATCTGACCAAGCCCTTTGCCATGAAGGAACTGATCGCCAGGATCAAGTCATTGACCAGGAGAAACACCTCATATAATCCATCACGGATCACACTGGGCTCCGTGTCCCTGGATACAGAGACCCAGGAAATGCATGCAGGAAATTCCATCAGTCTGGCCAAGAAAGAAGCCCGGCTTATGGAGCTGTTTATGCGAAACCCCGGCAAGCGGCTGACCACATCAGAAATCTTTGCCAGGGTATGGAATGAGGGAGAGGAGAGCGATGAGGTTGTCTGGCTCTATATCTCTTATCTGCGCAAGAAGCTGGTTGCCATCAATGCAGATCTGACCATCGAGGGGGAAAAAGGCGGAAGCTTCTGTCTGGTGGCTCATTAGAGGAGTGTGAGATTGGTTGATTGATCGATTAAGATGGAAATTCATAGGGATTGCGGTCCTGGCCATGCTGATTGTCATGACAGTGGTTCTTGGACTGGTGAATCAGTTCTTTTGGTCCAATGCCATCAGACATGACCGGGCCGTCCTGCATGAACTGGCAAAAAACGGGGGAACCATCTCCTCGGAATATCACAGCGAAGAATTCAATGACGACTACCTGGGCATCACCGCCGAGCTGAGATACCAGATCCGCTATTTCACGGTCTGGCTGTCCGGGGACGGCAATGAAGTTCTGGCAAGTGATTTCGAGCATATTTATTCCGTGACCGAGGGCGAAGCACTGTATTATGGCAGAGAGATCCTGAACAGGAAAAAGGACACCGGTATCATTGAAGCGGAAAACGGCTATTTTATCTATGAGAGAGTCAAGCAGGATGACGGCCATTTTATGATCGTGGTCCTGGACTGTACCAGAGAGATGCATTCGGCCATGGCCCTGGCCCATCTGTCCTTTGGAATCGGCCTTGCTTGTCTGATCTTCTTTTTCGTGTTGGTTACAGCTTTTTCCGGTAAAGCCGTGGAACCCGTCATCCGAAATATTGAATCCCAGAAGCAGTTTATCACCAATGCCAGCCACGAGCTGAAAACTCCCATAGCTATCATTTCTGCCAACACAGAGGTTCTGGAAATGATGGAAGGGGAGAATGAGTGGACCGCCAGCACCATGAACCAGGTGCAGCGGCTCAGCGGCCTGGTCAATAATCTGATCACCCTGTCCAAGATGGGAGAGGGGAGTAAAGAAGACTACCGACTTGTGGATTATACCGCTTGTCTCAAGGAGATCGCAGAGGCATTTTCCCCCATGATCAGCAAAGCGGGAAAGACTTTTACCTGGGAGATTGAGGAAGATGTTTCCGTGCAGGGGCGTCAGTCGGAGCTGGAGGAGATTGCCAATATTCTTCTGGACAATGCGGTGAAATACTGTGATGACGGAGGCGAGATCAGTATGTCCATGACTCTTGGCAGGCCGGGACTCAACTTGAGCCGGA
>JBGUIF010000060.1:0-3554 GCA_045112755.1 Anaerobutyricum sp. | reverse complement strand
AGGCAAATGTGGTATCATCTCAAGGCTGACAAGGGAACGGCCATGCGGGTGTAGTTCAATGGTAGAACACCAGCCTTCCAAGCTGGACACGTGGGTTCGATTCCCATCACCCGCTTTTTGTGCGAGACAAGTTCATTGTTTATGTCAGCCTTTAGAAAGGCTGTTACGAGTGCTTTCTTGCACAGATGCTTGGATACATCTTCTACGATGTTCTAGTGTGCCAGTAGCTCAGTTGGATAGAGCAACGGCCTTCTAAGCCGTGTGTCGGGGGTTCGAATCCCTTCTGGCACGTTTTATCATATCTTGTAATACAGGATGTGATGCGATCAACAGATTTAGCTCTCGAAGCTAGGACTGTGGAGGTAGCCTGCAAACCATCAGGTTATCGTTTTATGGTGGGTATGGCGCAGTTGGTTAGCGCGCCAGATTGTGGCTCTGGAGGCCCTGGGTTCGAGTCCCAGTACCCACCCGCTTAGGGCTATCGCCAAGCGGTAAGGCACAGGACTTTGACTCCTGCATTCGCTGGTTCGAATCCAGCTAGTCCAGTCGGACCAGAGAGTCATGTCTCTGTGTTTTTTACAATTTCATATGTTTTTTATATGCGGATGTAGTTCAATGGTAGAACACCAGCTTCCCAAGCTGGACACGCGGGTTCGATTCCCGTCATCCGCTTTTCTTGCGGATATGGCGGAATTGGCAGACGCGCCAGATTTAGGATCTGGTTCCTCCGGAGTGCAGGTTCAAGTCCTGTTATCCGCAGATTCTAATGATCCGGAGAATGGCTTTTTAAGCCACTCTCCGGGTTTTCTTTTTTTGCGGGTTTTGTATGTATTTGTATGTACCTTGTGTTTATGCGCTTTTTCGGCGATTTACAAGCATTTCTCCATCAATTCGGCTGTCTTATTTCTGGGCTGCACATCCTTAAGATAATGCAATGTCATAGCCATGGAAGTATGACCTAAGAGTCTCTGGATCTCCTGAATCGGGGTCCCGTTCAGGTAGAGGATCGATGCCACCGTAAAGCGGATGGAATGGCTTCCTCGCCCCTTCGGGTCGATTCTGGCCTCTTCACAGTATTTCTTTAGATGCTCCTTGAAGGTCTGCGTGTAGAGCTGCTTTCCCTTATACATGAAGATGTATTCACCGTCCGGGTTGATTTCCCGGGCACGTTCCAGAATCCTCTTCGCTGCGGAAGGAAACTGTACCCATCGGAATCCAGCATCTGTATTTCCTTTGACATGGTCTACATTCTCATAGCTTCCGGTGGAAAAGGTTCCATCATCAAGAAGTTCGTTGGAGAGGACTACCTGGCCTTCCACGTAGACCTCGTTTTCCCGTAGGTTCTCCCATTTCAAAGCCCGAAGCTCTCCGATCCTAAGAGTGACATAGAAATCGAACTGAATAGCGAGGGAGTACATCTCATCGATGCCCTGCTCCTCTTTGTTCTTCATGTAGTTAAGAAGCTTTGCTCTCTCTTCGGAGTTAAACGCTTTCTCCTTCTTGGAATTCACTGGTTTCAGCGGGAACTGCCGCATGTCAATCTCCCGGATCGGATTTCTAGATACGATCGCAAGCTCATTGATTGCGTAGGAGAAGATTCCGTTGATAATGCTCTTGACATTGTTGAATTCTTTGGAAGTGAGAGCCCGGCCCTTGGTCCATTCCCGGAAGAGTCTGGTAAAATCCCTGGGAGTAAGTTTCCGAAGAGGTACCTTGGAGATGCTGGTATCTTCCAGATACTTGCGCCATTTTTGCTGGTGGATCTGCAGGGTCTTAGCTGTGGTAGGTGTATGGTCTCTTTTCCATATCAGCCATAAAGGGAAAATCTCTGCCATCGAATAGTTTTCTTCACCGTACTCGATGTCATAAAGTTTCCGGTATAAGGCATCTTCATCTGCAGCTACGATCTGCATCCGGTTGATATAGATATATACTTGTCGGCCGTCTTTTCTATACTTGATCTTGTCTTCATATTTTCTTCTGAGTTCTTTTTCTTTTCTCATCTGATCTATTGTTTCCAAGATCTCTGCCGAATCTATAGTATCATCTGAAACCAGGTGAAGTAAAGGCGAAATGTCATCTTTTCTGTCTCTTCTTCCGATAATCATTCCGCCCCCTTCTGTCCGGCGGGATATAGACATCAAACAGCCTGAGTAATCTGAGATGTCTCTGCCACCTGCCGCTTATTATGATAGTTCTTTCTGTTGACATAAATGTATTATCGATTAAATATGCTTCTTTGTTGATCATGATTTTGTTTCCTTTCCAAATAGTATATGTGTTTTGTGTTACTGATCTTTCATTATTGAATCTGGAATCAGATTAGTTCCATCCAAAAGTCTTGTTAACTCTTTCTATCAGTTTTTGAATCTCATCCATTCTTTCTAAGATTGTTTTCAGGTCGGATTGATTCTGATAGCTCAGGATCGCCTCATTGACGAAATCCCTTTCTAATGGAAATCTTTTATAGTCTCTTTTAATGATCGCTTCATTAGCTTCCGGTGAGATTCTGAAGTGTTTATCTATTTGTCGCATATGACTCCTCCTTTGTTAAAACTATTTTTTGCAGTAGTATAACTGCCAAATATTAGAAATTTACGTGTTCCTGTCGTGACGATCGCCCCTCCCATTTGGGGAAACCCCTGTTCCCAGGCTGACGATTGCCTGTACATTTCCGGGATTCTCTGTACCTGTAATGGCGATTTCTCTGTCCCAATCAGGGATATTTCCTGTTCCCGATATGACGATGTGTTCACAGTTTCCTTATTTTCCGGAAGCAAGATACGCATTTTGTACGACAAATGCCTCTTGCCAGGGAGCACCCTGGGACCCCGGTGATATGGCTCATATAACTGTGCCGCCTGTCTTTTATGTACCTGATGTGTTCATGGCTTTTAGATGCCTCCCTTCCATCTTGGCCAGCTAGTATGGCTGGCCTCTCATCATTTTTAGTTCACCATCATGGAGAGAAGCCTCAATGTTCATAATACCGCTCATGCTTTCCTCATAGAGAGCTGTGACCAGATAAGATGTCATGTTTCTGATATGCAGGTCCTGGTCGATGAGACGGTTCAGTATCCCGGCAATGTGATCATATTTCAGCTTGAGGAACTGGGACTTGACGATTTCCCATGGTCGGGGGACTTTTCTGATCAGAACAGTTTCTCTGGGAAAGCAGACCACATCACAGATCGTGTCGTAGATCTCCTGCACCATATCAGCTTCTGAAGGACTATGCCGTCTTGCTGTATCAAGAAGTAGTTCCAGACCTATGTTGTCGGCAATGAGTCTGCGGTATTGTTCTGTCTGTTCATCCTTTCCATCCATCTCTCCATCATTGGAAGAAAGATAGATTGATTGATCTTCTATTCCATTAGATTCTCTTATATTAGGTTGACTTTTCTTATCTTGTGCGGTCCGTGGACCGTCCGTGGACGGTATCTGTTTCTTTTCCTTTTTCTTTCCTTTGCTGTCGGATCGTACTTTCTTTTCAAGGACTTCTATATCCGGACGTTTCCGGCGGAGAAGGCCAAGATAGAGACTGTCCTTTTTTC
>JBGUIF010000059.1:0-24574 GCA_045112755.1 Anaerobutyricum sp. | reverse complement strand
TCTGAAGAAAATATGAACATTTCAACCCCTTCCGAAAATATCTTTTAAAATATTCCACAGAGCCAGTGCAACCTCTCTGGCGATGGCAAAAATGGCAAACATCAGAAGAAAACCAGAGAGTCCGAAAAGGATATCCCCGAAATCCATGGTGCCGGTCCCCGAGATCCTCTGGCCGATCTCGATGGCAAAAGAAAGGCCGATAATCAAGGTAAATACATAGATGAAGGCAATCATGAGCACATGATTTCTGCTCAGGGCCTTAAAGATCGGATAGACCACCAGCAGCATGAGGATGCCGGCGATTCCCACCACCAGAAAATGCAGCTGTTTATCAGAAAAATTCTGCTGATAAGCATCATTCAGTGTCAATAGTTTACTGTGCATCTTTGCTATGAAAACAACAAAGGCATTGGCAAGTTTCTCAATCATAGTCTTTTATCTCCCAAATGTTATTTTTGACAGGCTGACCCAGCTTGCGGGATCATAGTAGAGAAAACACTCCCTGCCCCGTCCCGGAACATGGTAAATGCGGTCAAAGACAGGATAGAAAATCCGGTCAGACCAGAGATTCATCATCTGGTCCAGCTCTCTGTCATGAGCCTCGTGGACTTCATCCTCATATTCTTTAAAGGCGTGGGGGCTCAGCTGTCTGACCAGATCCTCTCCTTTGGCATCACCCAGATATCGGAAGGCCTTGGCAAAATTATAGACAAGAAAAAGCCGGGAAACCGGCCGGTAGACTGTCCCGTCCTGGGTTCTGTGCACCTTGAGGGCCAGTCCGTCTGTGGCAAAGTATGCCGGATCGAGTCGGCTGAGGCTCGAAAGTCCCTGCCGGGGACTGCCCCCCAGCAATTCCACCAGGGCCTGCCTTGCCAGGCAGAGATCCGCATAGGGCCGGTCATGGGGCATGTGGTAATAACAGCGGTCCATGAGCTGGCCATTCCAATGAAGGTATTCTTCCAGGATCTCCTCATAATCTTCCCTCTCCCCGGCCTGGTTCAGGTAAAGGGTCAGAAAACGCAGCATATTTTCATAATTGGCTGCGTCTCCGTCATCATATCTTATTCTTCGGACCAGAGTCCGGTATCTTTCTTCTTCATAAATCGATGTCATCCGTCTGCCTCCTGCAAGGGCATCCCGGCCTTCAGGCTTTCTGATTAAGCCGCTGTCCGGAGTGCCCATCTATTAAAAATCTCCCTGACAGAAATAGCTGCCGAGAATCTGTAGATACATAGTTTCCTGAGACAGCTGAAAAAGCAGGGCACGATGGTCCTTGCTGCCGATGTTGGCATCCAGCTCTGCAAAAAACTTGTAATTCCAGTGTTCATCCTCCCGGAAGGGCCGCGAATGAATCTCCGTCAGATTCACGCCATAATCCGCAATCATGGACAGGATGCTGCCCAGGCTGCCGCTGCGATTGGGACATTCGAAGAGAATCTTAACCCGATTATGATGGGGCAGTACATAAAGGCAGTCCGTGAAGGTGACCACCTTCTTCCGGCTCTCTCCTTCTGTGAGAATATGACAGTCCTTTATGTAGAGATGTTCTGCCACCAGCAGATTGTGCAGCTCATCGGACACGCCTACACCGATCTCCTCAATGATTCCCATCCCGGCATCGGCCTCTTTTTTGCGAATCATTTCCCCGATCTGATCATAGCTGTCCACCGTGAGCACCAGATCCCTGGAAAAGCCCTGACAGCTGTATAACTCTTCCTTAACCATGGCCGGTTTCTGAATGACGGGCTCTTCTTCCCGGTAGGTAAAGGGAAAACAGCGACGCAGATCCAGGGTCCGTCCATACTGGTACTTCCTGCTGACCTCCATCATTCTTTTGATAAAAGCTGTGTATTCCCTGACCAGTGAAGGATTCATCCCCGCAATCTGCTTCTGGATAATGGCTTCCTCCCTGTCGGGCTTGTAGATGACGTCCGCAGTCTCTGCCTTGATACGGGCCACCTGGTCTGCCAGCTGCATCCGCTCCACGAAGAGGGTCCGCATCTCCCGGTCCACTCTGTCAATATTTTCTCTCACTTCTGATAATTCCATGTTTCACTCCTGCTGCATCTCGCTCAGCCTTACTGAAGGGTCTGCAGGATGCGGATGGCATCCTCGCCGATTACTTTCGTGCCGTGTTCCTTCAGATAGTTAGAATCAAATTTATCAATTTTTACCTGGCCGCCGTATTCTTCCCCGGCCATCACACAGTAAAGGACTTCATCCTTCCTCATCCCCCCGGGAAATGTCACTTCCAGGACATAGTCCTCTCCGGAGCGGTAGAGTACCGAGGGAAGTATGAACTTTCTGCCAAGGCCGGCACAGAAGGCGGTCAGGCTCCTGAAGCTTGGGTAACGGAAAAGATAGACCTGTTTCCTGTCCTTTCGGGTTTTCTCCGGCCTGGGTAAATCCCTCTCCCAGGAAGCTTCTCTCTGATATTCCTCTGCCTGGTCAGCATCGAAACTGTCTCCTTCCCGGATCTCTGCCTCCTCCCCGGAGCATATGGCATGCAGGTCTCTGGCCAGAGCCTCAAAGGCCCTCTCCTTCTCCTCTCCCTCCATTCCGTAAATCTTGTCGATGCGCTCCCTGGTAATCTTCTGATTCATGGCTTCCGTCATGGACCGAATCTGGTCTAAATCCCGGTCTATGGCAACATCGATAAAGGTACAGCTTATGGTCAACAGGAACTGGCCTGCCGGAAGGGCTCTGGCAATGTAAGTCTGTATTCCATTGTCGGTATTCCATTTGATATATTTAAAAGAATTCTTTACAATCTCATCTAAAAACTTTCCCATGAGATCATGGCTGCTGCTGAGTTCCTTGATATCGTAACCCATATCCCGGATCTCGCTGGCATTGATCAGACAATAGATGGATTCCTCATCAATCTTCCAGAAATACATTTTATCCCTCCTCTCGAAAATGCGGGATTTTATATATTTGGTGTAAGTATATCATAAAACTTCGTCCTTTTCGACTTTGTTTTTATATGCTATAATTAATTTTGCTTGTCTGAAAAAAACCGGTTTTACAATTCATAAGAACCTATCGGTCCTGACTTTTCAGTGGGCCGGGACATCATCAGTATACTACAAACGACTTAAATGGAGAAGAAAACGAAGGAGGACTACTTGAGAAGAAATTACGGCAGCCCTTACGGTTTTATTTTGAGTTTTATTTTATTGATCACCATGACAATCTTTCCGGCATCTCCTGTCCACGCCTACAGGCGGGGCTACAATCCGGGGACAGACTGCAAATATGCTACTGTCCGCCACGCCATCTCCCTCTATGATTCTCCCGGCGGCGGCGATATCGGCATAATTCCGGAATTTACCGGAATCAAGGTCATCAACCGGGAGGGAAGCTGGTATGAGGTGGTCTTCCGCTATAAGAAGGCCTACAAGTACGGTTGGATCAGCAAGGATGAGTATGATTATGACTGTCTGGAGTATGATGGCAGAGATAAACAGCCCATCGCCGATGGTCTCTACCGTTTTACCCGGATTGATCCGGGGCAGGATATCCTCAGCATCAACCCCTTCCTGGAGTCTCTGGATCAGTTCAAGGTGACGAATCTGCGCTATATCTTTCGAATCTGCTACGATGACCACGGTCTGTACTATATCAAGAACAATCTCACTGACCGCTATATGGCCAGTTCTGCTTCGGACAGGAAAAATTATGGGCCGGGCTCATCCATGAGGCCAGTGGTCAAATGGGTTGCCTCCCAGAAAAATGCGGGAAAGTTTCATCTGTACCGTGATGGGATGGGTTATGTCATCACCGACAGGGCTACCGGGTTATGCCTTTGTCTGACCAGTGACGGCGTCCCAGGTTTTGAGCAGAATAAAAAGGATCTGTGGCGGGCTGTAAGGACCAGACCTGTCACGGAGAAAGCGAATTTAAGGGACTACGTCCAGTACGACGGAGAGTGGGCTTCCTTCCACTATGGTGAGGGTAAGCATCGAAGGACTTCCTCGGATAACTTTACCACTTCCGGCTGCGGTATATTTGCCACAGTAAATGCCATCTATTCGGTGACTGGACATTTTCCGGATCCCTACGAGCTGGCGGATTATGCAGTAAAGCATTATTACCGGATTGAGGGCAGCGGAACCGACTCCGGTTTCTTTGAGGCGGCGGCCGATGCCTTTGGAGAAAAGTATGGTTTCACCTTTGCCGGCACAGGGGAATCACTGAAAAAACTTCGGCGCCGGCTCAAGGCTGGGCAGACCGCCATCACCCACGTGCCCGGCCATTATGTGACCATCGTGGACTATAATCCAAAGACCAAGAAATATCTTCTCCTGGATCCCCACTATCTGCCCAAGAGAAAAACGGGCCCTTATGGTGACTGGGTTTCCGCACAAACTCTTTCTGAAGATACCCTCTACGCCTACAACTTCTACTTTTATGAGAAAACCTACTGAAGTAATCTTCCTGTAGTTTGGGATTGTATCTTGCAGAAATCTGCGATATAATACAAGTGAGAAGGTTTGTAATTTTTTACGGTCAATCCTCATCAGGATTCACGATCGGTTATTTCGAATAGACAGAGCGGGTGTTACAATGACATTAAATCAGATAAATGAGTTGTGGGAATTATATAAAGAGCGATATGAAGTGGACAGTGACGCCATGATTACGGATGTATGTTATGATACCCCGGAAAATGTGGAGGGCAGTTTCGACCTTTTTGAATTGCTGGGCGGCACTTATATTCTACACCTCAGTCCACGTTTTCACTTATACAGTGAGGATTATGTCCGCTTTATCCTGTTCCACGAGTTTACACATTTCGCAGATTTTATCAAGGCTTCCTCCGATGAGCAGTTCAGTGAGCGGGAGGACCTCTTCCTCTTCATGAACTCCTACTCTGAGTACCATGCCTGCCGGGTTGCTCTGGGCCAGTCCATTGACAGTCTGTCCCACGAGTATGTCTACCTGGACAAGATTCAGATTCCCGGACCCTTCCGGGAGATTTCCATCCGCCGTCTGCTGGCAGAGAATCTTTTCCGGACCAAGTATGCCTACATTCAGTTCTTCAGACATCTTGCTCCCAATGATTTTGTATCCAGCTTCCGGCAGCTGATGTACCTTTTTGGTTACATCGCTCTCTTTAAGAAAACGAATGTGCAGATGGCTGAGCATATTCTAAGAGTTATAGGGCTGAAATCCTCAGAATGTTACATGGAGCTTTTCCACGCTCTCAATGAGAAGGATGTAGAAGGTATCCTGAAGTACACCAAGGACGCCTATAACGATGCCTTCCTCATGTATCTGAGGAACTTTATCCGGACCCATTATGATGATTCTCTCTACGATGATGAAGATGTGGAGAATATGAGCATGGATAATTACAAGGAATTTCTTGAAGATCTGGACCAGCGTCAGGATGAGCTTGACGAGGCCCGGGAACAGATGGAGAATCCGGTGGCAGCCTTCATTGCAGGCATTCTTTCCACATGCTCCTCCAAGGAATGGAAGTCAGTGGATACCAGTTTCATTACTTTAGAATAAAACAAGATTTCAAGGCTGCCGCATTAAAGCGGCAGCTTTTTTGACGCAAAAGACAAGGGGCTGTCGCATTAAAGCGACTGCCGCGTTGACGCAAAAGACAAGAATCCCCCATGTCCTGTGTTATGTCATTTGTTGGCATCTGTTCGTCTGATGACGGACTTAAGATCAGTCCGTCCCAGAACGTACAGACACCACCAAACGACAAACACGATGGACATGGGGATCCTTTTCTTATCCTCAAGTTCATGATCCGCTTTAATACGACAAGCCTGTCTTTATGGAATCCGTCATTGGAATAATTCACTTTGATATCTAATTTGCTTGTGCCTGAACACATTCGTTTACCCAGGTAATAAAATTACTTGTCGGCTCACCGGATGTTTCAGCCATGGTGTGCCCTTGTCCCCACACAAAACTATAATCCACTGTGGAGCCATAGTTTGTCAGAGCAAGGACCAGGTTGGCTTCTGTGTTGACTGCCGTGTCGCTCTGCCATAAACCGGTGTTGATTCTGAAGTATTTTGCCACATTGGCACTCTGATAGCCTTCTGAGGAAGGAAGAAGATAGTAGAGGGGGGAGTACATGTTCAGCCGGTAATCTACGGTGTGGCCCAATGCATCCTCCTTTGCCAGATCCTCAGTATAGTCTGATGCGTAAGATGACCCCATGTCAATCAGGATCTCTGCAAATATGGCGTCAAAGTGTGCACCGTCTCCGCTGCCATAGCCAAACAGGGTGTTCTCGCCCTGGCCGCCGTCCAGCTGGTCAAAGGCAGCTATCCCTTTTGAAGCAGTCTTAACCGCCTTTGCGAAATCGGCAATACTTGTGATGGAAGCGGTGTTTGTGCTTTCGTCATAGGTGACCCAGGTCCCGTTGGCGTTCAGGGCATCGATATAATCAGCGGCTGTCTCATAGGTTCCGGAGATGGATACTCCTGATGAATTCTTTGTTCTTGAAATATTATCATTCTGCGTCTGGCCCATTTTAGTTCCAGCGTCTTTCTTCATGTCTCCGGTCATGCCCTCCGGCTTCTGGTCATCAGACCCATCTTTGTCCGGCCGTTCTCCACCGAAAGCTCCGGGGCCGCCGCCTGGACCACCCATTCCAGCCTGGTGTCCCTGGTTTGATGCGTCCGCATCATAGGGAAATTCCGTGTTGGACAGGAAATTATTGAGGGAATCCTCAATCACTTTTTTCATGTACTCGTAATAGGTTCCAGCCTGGTATCTACCGTCTGCACTCTCTTCCAGCGTCAGGCTGTTTCCTTCTGTATCTGTCAGTCCTAGTCCGTTGATATACTCGGCATATGCCGCCGTCAGGCTGTCAGATATGGTCTGTTCCTCCTCAGTCAGATTGGACCTGGTGGTACCCATCATCCATTCATAAGCTTCATCGGCGGAGTCTAAGGAAGTGATGGGACACCATCCCTGGGAGCCAAGGACAGCGTCGCTTACGCCTTCTACAGCCCCGATTTCCTTCAGATAATCGTCATAGAGGGCAGAGTCACCCGTCACACCCACCAGTGCTGACTGGGCACCGCCTCCTGACATGCCAAATGTAAAAATGCTGTCCATGTTACCGGCGATATTTCCGCTGTTATACCGGATATACCGGATGGCGGCCTTCAGGTCCGTCACACCTGCCGGCGCGCCGGCATCCCTTCCACGGCATCCGGCATGTACATAGATAAAACCTGCCGATGTGTAATCAGACACACTGGTGTACTCCGTCATCGGGGACTGGGCCGAATAGCCTGGCGTATTGACAGGAAAGACCACAGGGGCCGTCGATGCGGTGTAACCGTTAATCTCACCGGTCTCACTCAGGGTGCAGGTAAAGGTGCCGTCGGAATTCTCTTTGGCATCCATATATGCCGCAGGAACGATAACAGCAAGCTGCTCATATTCCGGATCCGCCGGGTTTTCACAGTACACAATCCCCAGCTGATAATAAACATCATCTTCCTGGTTATACAACCATTTCGAATTATCAATCTGGGAAAGATTTGTCACAGCCTTTGTATTCTCCTGTGCTGCAGCCGTCTGGCCCTGTGCCTGTGCTGAAGATGCCTGGTCCTGCGACTGTGCTGCTGTTGATGCTGAAGTGCCATTGGCTCCGCAGCCTGTCACAGTAAGCAGCACCGCTGTACTGAATATACAGAAAGTGGATGTCCATCTCTTTTTTCTTCTTTTCCTCATAGTGTATTTCCTCCCATAACATAAGAAAGAGTTCCGCATGTCAGATTCTCGTGCCGAACTGATAAAACAAAGAGTCTCGCTGGCGAGACTTCCACACCGGGTGCGGGCGCGTCAACGACATTTTTCTATATCATAAACAAAACAGGCGTATCTCCATATCTGGATTTACGCCTGCCGCTACTCGATATGAAAGAATCATAGTGGAAAAATGTGACTTTTGTTTGAAGAAAATGTGTCTATTCTTTCAAGGACGATTGAATCGGAGATTGCATTAAGGTATTATGAGAATGAATGATATGCGTGATGGCGCATAAAGATCCTGCTGGGGTATTTATCGTAGAAGGATTTATGGAGGATAAATACAATGGATTTGACATCTGATCATATTGGAAAGACTATGCTGCGATTCAGCATACCCATCGTGCTGGCATTCTTTTTACAGTCTGTGTACGGCATCGTTGACCTCCTGATCGGGCAGCTCTGGATGAATACCTGGCAAAGGAGCCCTATGTCGTTGAGGGTGTTTGGGAGAAGATTGAAGTGGAGAACATGAATGTGGTTCTTGTGAATGGAGAAAGAATAAAGTGATTCATGGGAGGAAGACTCTCAAATGAGAAGAAGAAAAATGATTCACGGGAGGAGGAGACTCTAAATGAGAAGAAACAAAACATTTCTTGCAGCAGGAGTGCTGCTGCTTATGATCACCCTGGCTGGCTGCGGGGGCAAAAAGCCTCAGAAAGCTACTTTAACTCTGGAATCCAATCCCACAACAGGATATCAGTGGATCGTGGAACAAGACCCTGAAATCTTTGACATTTCCTCAGAATATATAGAGGATGCAGCTGAAGGAGCTACTGAGCCCATGGTGGGAGTCGGAGGAACGGAAACCTTCACCCTGACTCCCAAAAAGGAAGGGCGCACAAAAATCAACTTTCTCTATAAGCAGCCCTGGGAGGAGGAGAGTCTGTACACACGTCTTACCTATGAGATCAAGGTAGACAAGAACATGCAGATCCAGGTGGAATCTTCCAGCGGCCAGATGGGAGAGGATATCTCAGAAGTGCCTAATATGCCGGAGATGAAGATAGAGTGAAAGGAAACAGATTTAGAGCACTGCCTATGTGAATATGCGCAGGGTTCTGCCTGTTTTTTTGGAAAGTTTAGAAGATTTGACCATTTGAATTTTCGTTGGTTTTCAGTTATATTATATACACAACGTGTGGCGTTTCAACTGCGTAAATCCGGTTGGGAGCCACACGTATTTGTTATGTCAAAGTGCAGCGTGTGGCCATTAGCGTAATTTCAGCTGAAGGCTATGCGCTTATTTTTTTGAAAGGATGTGATTCAGATGGAACAGGAAACAAATCAATTTTTGGGGGAAGAGCATATCGGTAAACTAATGCGAAAATATGCAATCCCCTGTATTATCTCTCTTTTGGTGGGTATACTATACAGACTTTGCCATTAAGGCATTCCGGATCTACTTATGTATGATGGTATTTGCCTGTGTCAACAAAGCTTGCTTCATTTTCCTGCAGGCTATGGGAAAAGCGGCAGAATCAACGCTGCTGTCCATGGTCCGTGAGATTGTTTTCGGAGTTGGCTTTGCGCTCTTGCTGCCGCTTTTCTTCGGCCTTGACGGTGTTTTGTACTCTATGCCGCTGTCAGATCTTCTTACTTTTGTGGCGGCGGGTTTCCTGATCATAAAGACATATAGACAGTTAAATCAGGAAATGGTTAAGTCTGTTTCTGATCAAGGATATATACCCGCACATGTTTCAGCCGGAAGATAGTAATAGAGGTTTTTTGGTCGACATATTCAGTCGTCTCCAAAGTCGTGTACTGAATCAGTCGGATGCCTTGAAGTTATAGATGGGCTTCATGACGTCGATGACATCCACGGACTCCCGGATCACGCCAATGATGTCATTTAATGACTTATAAGCCATCGGCGCTTCATCCAGCGTTGAAGCGCTGATGGATGTCGTGTAGACACCCTTCATGGTTTCCTGGTATTCTTCCATGCTTAAAGAACTTTTTGCCACTCTGCGGGACATGATCCTCCCGGCTCCATGGGGCGCAGAATAGTTCCATTCTTCATTTCCCTTACCAACAGCCAATACACTGCCGTCCCGCATATTGATGGGGATCAGCACCTTTTCGTCCTTGTGGGCGGCAATGGCCCCCTTTCTTAAGATCATTTCCTCTGTGTCGATGTAGTTATGGATGGTGTGGAAGCATTCCCCGCGGGATAAGCCGGCACGGTCGATCAGAATCTCTGTCATCAGTTCCCGGTTCCTGCGGGCAAACTGCTGACAGATCTCCACATCATGGAGATAATCCTCCAGATCAGTGCCATACAAGAAGCAAAGATCTTCCGGGATGGAGGTCTCTCTTTGGTTCCATGAAATCCGGTCCAGGGCGGCCTGAATCTCCTGAGTCCTGCCCTGAGCCTTATAGGTCCGGATAATCTTCTCCCGCTCTTCTAAATAAGTTTCCTTTCCCTTATTCAGGTCTATGGCCAGTCTCTGGTAGAATTCAGCGACCTGCTTTCCCAGATTCCGGCTTCCACTGTGGATGACCAGGTACTTTGACCCGTCAGCCGCCTGGTCGATCTCGATAAAATGGTTGCCGCCGCCCAGAGTTCCCAAAGACTTTTCCAGACGGCTCAAGTTCTTTAATTCCTGATAACAGCGTAATTGTTCCAGGGCAAAGTGCTCCTGCGGCTCTTCCCAGACATTCATACCAGAGGGGATAAAGTAGGCAGCAGCATCCAGCTTGTCAAAATCAATCTCATGTTTTCCGAGGCTGACAGTGTACATACCGCAGCCGATATCCACCCCGACAATATTGGGGACAACCTTATCCTGTATGGTCATGGTGGTGCCAATGGTACAGGCCTTGCCGGCATGAACATCCGGCATGATTCGAATCCGGCTCCCCTCAGTGAACTCATAGTCACACATCCTGCGGATCTGTTCGACAGCCTCTTCCTCGATGACGGAAGCATAGCATATCGCTGTATTTCTCTTTCCCTTTATCTCAAACATTGAAATCGTATGCCTCCTTTCCAGACATAGTATCGTCATTTATGCTCTGATATTACGATATCATGGCTGAATCTTAAAGTCATTAAATTTGTAGTATAAACCTAACTCTCCCTCTTAGGGCAGTAAGAGATTATGAATTTGACTCATAATGTTATTCTTTGTTTACTACTGGATATGGTATAATCAAATCAAAAGGCGTGGGAAACATGCATTGCAGGAGGATAAAAAGATGGATGTACGCCGGCTGATCCATCCCGGCAGATTGCCGCATTTGGGACAGAGGATCATAAAAACAGGCGTCGCTGTATTTATCTGCCTTCTGATCTACTGGATCAGGGGCTTTGAAGGACTGGTGATGCAGTCGACGGTGGCGGCCATAATATGTATCCAGCCTTATCGGGCCGACAGTATTCAGACTTCCGTGAACCGGGTGATCGGCACCCTCGTGGGCGCCAGCTGGGCGGTGCTGTTTTTGTACGCTCTGCTGGCCCTTGACAGAAAGAATATTCACCCTCATCCCCTGTTAGTCTTTCTTGCGATGAGTCTTGGTGTTGTGATTACTTTGTACTCGACTGTGCTGATCAGGAAGACAGAGGCAGCATCGCTAGCGGCCATCGTCTTTATCTGTATCGTGGCGGCTTACCCAAATTATGAAAGTCCTTTTCAAATGACGCTGGACAGAATCATTGATACGACCGTCGGGATTGTGGTGGCAGGTATCGTGAATTCCATTACCCTGCCCAGAAAGAAACACGAGGAGTATCTGTTCTTCCTGCGGCTGCATGACCTGGTGCCGGACCGGTATTCTCATGCATCGCCCACTGTCCTGGTAATGCTGAACCGGCTTTTTGAAGAAGGAGCCAGGATATGTATTACCAGTAAATGGGCTCCGGCATATATGATTTCTCAGATGGGCGGCATGAATGTCAATGTCCCCATTATCGTAATGGACGGGGCAGCCCTCTACGATATCCCAAGCCGCAGCTACCTGAAAGTCATATCACTGGCATACAAAGATGTGGTTTTCCTCCGGGATTTCTTCACAAAGATGGGCTTGTGCTACGCGGCATTTGCTGTCCGCGACAGTTCTCTGATGATCTATCGGGGCGGCAAGATTAACGAAGCGGAGAAGCAGGAGTATGAGTTGTTGAAATACTCTCCTTATCGGAACTATATGGAAGGGGAATTTACAGAAGAAGATCAGATCTGTTTTATCCGGATTATTGATACGAATGATATCATCGAGGAGCTGGAATCCAGGATCCAGATTTTTCTGAGCAAAGGCCGGTTCAGAATCGTCAGAAGACCCCAGCACAGGATGGAGGGCTGCAGCGGCCTTTACTTTTACAATCCGGAAGCCACCATAGAAAACAGTAAAGAACATATGGTTCAATATCTTGAAGAGACAGAACATCATGAAGTGGTTCCCATCGATGTAGAAGGACCGGAGCATCAGCTTTCGGAAAATGAGACCATCGCTTTGCTGAATAAAGTGAGAAGTACCTATGAGCCCCTGCGGCTTCCAGGGAAAAAAGAATCATAAGCAAAAAAACGTGGCAGCCGCTTTAAAGCGGAAGTCTCGTTAACCTAAAAGGCAAGAATCCCCCATGTCCTGTGTTGTGTCAGTTGGTGTCATCTGTTCGCCTGATGACGGACTTAAGGTCAGTCCGTTCCAGAACGCACAGACACCACCAAATGCCAAACACACTGGACATTGGGATTCTTGCCTTTATCTCAGGTTCCTGAGCCGCTTTAATACGACAGTCCAGTTTCAGTTAACAGCAGCCATATCGGTTTAAATCAGAAATTCTTCCTTTACGGCTCTCTTCAAAGTCCACATCCGTAAAAAGGTATCTCCTTCAATGTTAAAGAAATGTTCTTCTTTGGCGGGGAAAATACGAGAGGTAAAAACGGCGTCTCCGTCATTCACAAAGATCTCCACCGAACTGCTGTCGACAAAGATGCGCAAATGAGATAGGTAGTTGTCCATCGGTCTTGTTCTCACAGAACCTTCCTGCTCATTGAAGGTATGCTTCATACCGCTGCGGTCCACCGAAATCTCTTTTTTTGCAGCATCAAATCGGATTGCCATGCCTCCTTTACCGGTTTCATCGGTAAATAATCTGACACATACATCTCCTCTTCTGCAGTAGAGCTCCACTTCTGAAGCTTTGGGCAGCGGAAAACAGCCGGATGCATTCTTTTCTGCGAAAAGCTCTTCTTCCCTGAGTTTTTTCAGTTCCGGCAGCGGCTGCTGGATCAGGCGGCGTCCCCGCACCGACAGTTCTCTGGGAAGAGTAAGACAGCCTGCCCAGTCTTCTTCATCCGTCGGATAAGAGACATCGGGCAAGCCCATCCAGGCAATCACCACTGCTTTATCGCTATCCTGGATGTTATTGGCACAGGCAGCTGCATAGGAATCAAATCCAAAATCCAGAACATGGAACTGTCCGTCCGGTGTGAAGGTCAGAGTATCCCAATCCATGGAACCGATAATATAGCCATTGTGATTCTGGCTCTGTCCCCTTCCGGGTAAAGTCAGGTGCTGCGGGCAGAAGAGCAGGACATCACGCCCGCCAATATGTTCCACCGTGGGACATTCCCACATATCCCCGAAATTCTCAAATCCGGGAACTTTCAGCTCCCCTTTAAATACCCAGCCGTGCTGCAGATTACAAGAGGAATAGACCAAAGCACATCCTCGTTTATCCTTGGTCTGTGCTCCGATAATGATGTAGTAGGTGTCACTGCCCGGCATACATACGATTTTCGGATCCCGCTGATGTTCAGTGTAATCAGGGTTCGAACCAAACAAGGGAAGAGGATATTTTTCCGGCCAACCGTCATTTCCCAGCCTGGCCAGACAGGTGTAGGCATGTCTCGTCCAGTCTGCATCCCGGTGATTGCCAGTGTAATACAGATAGATCTTATCCTCTATAGGCGTAGCAGAACCGGAGTACACTCCCCTGTTATCATACCCGTCCTCCTGGTCCGGGAGAAGGCAGACTCCAAGATTTCTCCAGCTCACCAGGTCTTTTGAAACAATATGGTACCAGTGCTTAATCCCATGAACCGCTCCCCAGGGACACCACTGATAAAACAGATGCCACTTATTATCATGCCATACAAAGCCATTGGGATCATTCATCAGACCAGTCACAGCCTGATTATGAAATGTCTGACGGTATTCGGATGATGAAATCCGTTCATACAAGTCCTTTAGTTCCTGCGGATCCTTTAAATAGCGGTATTTTTCTTCCCGTGTCCATTCTCTCATAAATAGTAACCCCCTTTGAAAATGCAATGACTACTGGTTTTTTGCCCTAAGTTATTTTAGTCTGTCTCAATTTTTCTGTATCTTTTACTATAAGCTGATTATACCATAGGAGCTTTTTAAAAGAAAACAGAAGGCAAATGAAAATGCAGTATAGGATATCCGGTTCAAAAAAACATAGTGACAGGCACCATGCCCATGTCCGAATTTGACTGGGAAATCTTGAGAGGTTATAATTTTTATACTATTGTAAATGTCGGTCGGTGTAGTTCATAAGATACTGGTTTTGGAAGGAGTGGGGAAAAGTGGCTGAACCTTATATTACGGAAAAACAAATCATTCCTCTGGAATTCCAGGGCAGGACCTATGATTTTGTTGAGCAGGTGGATTATCCCAATGGCGGTTATACAAGATTCTTTCAAAGGGAAGATGAAGCTGTGGCAGTGGATTATGATATCTGTAAATGCAGTGGAAAAAAGGATGTATTTCCCTATTCCCTGATTACGGACAAACAGAACCAGTATATGAAAAGCCATCTAAAATTATACCGCCTGCTGGCCCAGGACCTGGTTCGTCAAGGGAAACAGAAACAGGAAAAAGACGAAGAAGAGGGACAGACAACACCAGGATATAAGAAGCTTTATGACAGAGGCCAGACGACAGATTCTTCACCACTGGAATTTTTATTTGAAGAAAAGTTTTCAAATGCCTACGGGATGTCAGCCCTGGAATATCTGGTCAAAGAGCATTGTATAAGTGATGAAACAGGAAACCAGTATTTTCTGGATTATCTGGTAAATACGCAGAATGGTCAGATTGCTGTGGAGGAGAACGGGGTCACTTATCATCATCCTCAAATCATCGGAGAAGAAAAATATCGGAAGCAACTGAGGAAGCAGAATGCCTGTACCCGTGCCGGCATCAAATTGTACCGTTTCTCCACGGAAGACTGCAGGTTCGCCGATCGGATTGAAGATGACATTAGGTCCTATTTTGGAAATGACGACAGCCTGTTTCTCAAGAACGGGATTGTTCTGGAACGGAAACTGGAGCTTTATGAGCATCAGAAAGACACTCTCCTGGATATGGAAAAGAAGCGGTCAGAGGGAGTCCGCTCTTTCCTAATCGTCTTTCCCACCGCCAGCGGCAAATCAAGGATTGTTGAGGAAGATATCAGGATTTACGCACAGAACCACTCAAACCATATGGGTTTAAAAGATTTTAAAGCATTAATTCTTGCACCGAATTCCAATATTATCGATGACTGGAAGGACAGGGTTGGCAGTACCCTTTCTGCCTATAAAGATGCCATCGACATACATACCTATTCCTACATGACAAGGCATTACCAGGAGATCGATCCGGAGAAATATGCCTATATCGTGGTGGATGAAGCCCATCATGCCGTGGCCCCTGTTTTAAAAAGAGTGATCCAGCATTTCCGGCCAGGATTTCTGGTAGGACTGACGGCCACGGACCAGCGCCCGGACAAAAAGAGGCTGGAGGAAGTCTTCGGAAACTACGAGACAGGCCTCTCGCTGATCGACGCCATGGAACAGGGAATCGTGGCCCAGGCCAATGTTTTTCGGATCGAGACGAATCTTGATCTGAGTAAAGTGCGTTTTAACGGAAAAGATTATGTCAATGCCGATCTGGAAAAGTCGATCCGCGTTACATCCAGAAATGAACTGATCGTGGATGTTTTGAAAGAGTATTTCTGCCAGGAGGAAATGGAAAAGCGGCAGGGGGTCATCTTCTGTGTCAATACCAGACACGCCAAAGAGATGGAAAGGCTGATGATGGAAGCCGGCATCTCTGCCAGGGCTTATACATCTAAGGAGAAGCACCCCGAGCAGATCATGGCAGATTTTAAAAACCATAAGATCCGATTCTTATGCAGCTGCAGTATGGTCTCGGAAGGCTGGGATTATCCGGAACTGGGGATCCTTGTGATGGCCAGACCCACCATGTCAAAAGTGTTGTACCTCCAGCAGATCGGCCGGGGCCTGCGCAGAACCGACGCGAAAAACAATGTTTTTATCATTGATGTGGTGGACGAATATGGCACCATGGCAAAGCCCTGCAGCATGCACGCCATATTTTCTAACTCCATGTATGTCCCCTTCGGGAATATCACCAAAAGAGACTACCATGTGGGGGAAATGATTGAGATCGGCGGACTTCATGAGAGGGTAGAAAAAATCGTTCCTGTGGATGTGGAGACATTTGAGGACAAATACGGTGATTATCTGAATCAGGAACAGCTGGCAAGAGAATTCTTCATGAGTACCGGCAGCATCATCAGCTGGATTAAAAAGAAGAAGATCGAACCCTCGACAGTCATTCCCTTCGGCAGCCGGAAGATCTATCTCTTCAGCCCGGAAAATGTACAGGCAATCCGCAGCAGATACCAGATTGCGGAACACAACGATGATACCATCCGGGAAGACTTTTTTGCCTTTCTCGAGGAGAGAGACTACTCCCTTTCTTACAAGATGCCATTTCTTTTATCCTTGCTTGACCATATGAATCAGGTGGGAGATGCAAAAATCAAAGACGTGCTGGATGATTATATCGCATTTTATCAGGACAGGATCGACCGGGGCCTGACAGTGGACCGGGCCACGTGTCCCTATAATAGAGATACGTTAAAAGACGAAAAAAAGATACAAAGCAGCATGTTGACCAACCCATTTGAGAAGTTTGAAAGAAAGAGATTCCTCTATTACTCAAAGAACCTAGGGATGATTTCCATGAATCACGCGCTGTTCTCAAAGCTTACCAGAGAAGACTACGATAAGATCAGAAAGCAGATGAGAGAGGACCTGGAGAACTATTACAGGGGACTGGAAAGTGATTAATGGATTAAATGGATTCAGAAACCAGATGAGAGGGTATCCGGAGTATTAATGCAAAGGATCGGAGTCTGAATTGAATTAATACAGAAGTCAGATGAAAGGGAATCCGGAGAACTAATCCAGGGGATTGGAAACGAAAATGCATTAATTGAAATGCATTTATTGGAGAAAGCCGATTATCCAGAAAAAACATTTTCGAAACACAAATGATCAATCAGGGACAGGGGGGTTGATATTGGCCGAAAGAAGTAGAGAGGTCCGGCTGTATAAGCAGGCTTTGAGGATATTGAAAAAAACGAATCCATATAAAACAGAAATCGAGAAGATTTACTATCACAGTAGTGATTCTCACGAATACGGAATAGTCTACAGCTTATGCGATATGTTAAGGCAGCAAATCGCAGAAGCTCTGACCAGAACAGATGGAGGGATTACTGATATAGCTGATCTGCAGATATGTTTCTACGCCATTGGCAGAAGTTTATCAAAATATGCCGATGCCTATCCATCCTCTGCCGCCTTTAAGCTTAAGATGAGAGAAACCTTTATCAAATGGATGGAAAAGATTAGTGACGTTTACCGGATTACCGGCCAGGCGATTCCTGAATCCCTTTACCGCAGCGAAGGGGAACGGGACATGCTGATCTCCATGATTAAGGCTTTACATAAAAGAAATGGTGTGACGAAGAAGGAACTGAGAGACATCCTGGGAATCCATCCCCGGTCGATCATGAAGAACCTCAGCAGGCTGGATCCTGATATGTCTGAGTCCAATCCGGAAAGTGAAAACCATCAGCCCTATACACTGGGCGGCCAGACTGTCCGGGTAAAGGTGCAGTCCAGGAAAAAGGACAATAAGCGGGAGTGGACTTACCGGACCGAAAATACCCTGCATCCCATCGTCCTTCTTGAGAATATCATGCAGGCAGGCACCCTGCTTAAGGGAATGGAAAAACTATATTATGATGAGGAAAATGAGGTCAGTACCGGCATAGCCATCGACATATGGAGCCAGCTGTCTGATTATGGAAAAGAGCGGATAAAAAGATATTATTTTGCTGAGGATCCTGGCTTTCTGGAAATCCTGGAGGATGACCATGCCGTAACCTTCCACACAGAACGGGAGATCATGAGAAATGAGAGGATGTCCCTGGAAGAAAGAATCGTATTCTATTTAAAGGCTCCTTCGAGGAAATGCAAATGGATTGTCCTGGATCTGGAAGAAGAAGGTCTGGGTACCGTTGAGATTGAAAACGCCAGTCTTGATATGACAGAAGACTGTAGAATACAGGTCAGGTCTCCAGACAGACGTTGGGACTTGATCGTGGATAAAAAACAGATTATTGATCTGGAGTGAGTATCGCAAGATGAGGGGCTCCGTTAAACATCGGCCTGCAAAGCCCATGTTTAACGGAGCCCTTTTTGTATACTAAAACCACAAAAAAACAAGGAAAACAAAGGGTTTCAGGACAGCAGAAATTGAGAGACCGGAAGCAGCGGCATGATAGAAAAGTACAAAAAAAGTTAATATTAAAAAATGAAAATATTAAGATGGAGGAAAAAGAGATGATGAACAGAACAGGCAAGATGGAGGAAAAGAAAATGATGAATAGGAAATACCACGTGAGCAGAGAAGAGCAGCAGGTGAATGAAATTAAGAATCTCTATGAGAAAATGGTCTGCAGTGAAAACACAGAAAGAACTCTCAGGGAGAAGCTGGCTGCCGATTTACTGAAAATGCAAAAAGAGGATGGTTCATGGAGAGTGGTGGAAAGCCTTCAGATTGAAAGCGACTGTGTCATCTACTATGCATTTTTCCCGACTTACTATGCAACAGCAGCGCTGATCTGCCACATGAACAGGGATAGAAAGGTCAGCAATCAGGTCTTTGAAGCTTTAGAAAATGGATTAGAGTTCGCGGCAAGAATCCATTTAAGAGGACATGGATATGACGGAACAGGGCAGCAGCTGGAAGCACTGGGCATCTACAAAAAGGCCGGTCTTTATCCCTGGCTTCGGGAAAAAGCTGCCTTATATCCTGCATTTGCCGGGATGATAAAAGATATCATCGATAAATACCGCTTGAATTATTATTCCGGAAACACATATTCAGACTGGAATGTCAACTTTGCAGATGCATTCAAGAAAGAAGTGGATGAGTACGAAAGCATGGTGAATCCTTCTGTCTGGTACGCCGCTTACGGTTCCAATGTCAACAGCGAACGTTTTGCCCGCTACATCAATTCCTGCACAGACAGGACCATGCCGGCAGACAGTAAAAAATGTCTGATTCCCTACAATATTTATTTCGCTTATCGCAGCAGCAAATGGGGAAGAAAGGGCGTGGCATTTCTTGATGATACTGAAACGGGCAGTGCCTTTGGAAAAATGTACCGGGTCACAGCTGAGCAGTTTGCTGAGATTCAGCGGATGGAAGGCAGAATCTACGCCAGGAAGATTTTCCTTGGTATGGAAGATGATGCCCCTATATACAGCATTACTGCGCCTGAAAAAAGAACGGACATCACAGAACCGTCTGCACAGTATTTGGATACGATTTGCAAAGGCCTTTGCGAAACTTATCCCGATAAATCAGAAGAAGTGTTTCGACTCTATCTTTTCGGGTGCGGTGTGCTCGATAAAGGAGACAGAACTCTTCTCTTTACTCTGCGAAACAGCGAGCATGGCTTAACTTTAAGGGAACTTGCAGATCTGGATTTCCAGGGCGGGATCACCAAGACCCGGAAAAGCATAAAGAAGCTCAATATGTATCATTGGATTAAACAGGACCGCAGGAGTGCAGCGGAAGGCTGCAGCCTGACTTCAGAAAATGCGGTGATTTACACAGTAAAAGCGAAAAGGAATCTCATCGATTTTTTGCTTCTGGACGTCAGATATAATTAAGAGTATGGATGGTGATATAGGTTGATTTTCATATAACGAAACAAAGGAAGAATTGTCGCTTTTTGAACGACCGATTTCTTCCTTTGTTATGATATTTTTTTGGTATAGGGCACTGATCAGTTAACGAGTGTCCTTATGTTCTCAGGGTTAAGGGTAGATTATGAGACATATAAATCATGTATACTGTGGTAAAGGGATGGATATATCTATTATTAAGGTCGCTGTCAAACGGGAATCTGAGCTTCAGATTCCTGTGGAGCGGTATAAGATACTTATGCAAATACTGTCAAATAATATGTGTTTATGGTATAATTTTTGTAGAAAAATACTAATTGGCAGTGTATATTTTTGGTTAAAAAGTGTTTTATTTTAATACTTACATAAAACTAAATAATACTTTTGTGAAGATATAAATAGAGAGAAATGAAAAATGGATGAGAAGATAAAAGAGAATAAAGATGAAAAAATAACAGAACAACAAATGCTATCGGTTCTTGATAATTTGTATGCAAGGGTACTGGATGGTATTCCTGGTGTAAGTCAGTCTGTTGATGAATTGGCAGATGATTATCTTGAAAAATATGATTCTGCTGAAGACGCAGCTAACGCTCTTATTCGGTTTCAGATTGCAAAGTGTGGGACATCGGGGTTCCTCACGGGACTCGGTGGTTTGATCACATTACCGGTAGCTATACCGGCAAATGTTTCGAGTGTCTTATACGTTCAACTACGGATGATTGCTGCTATCGCAAAAATGGGCGGTTTCGACATTCATTCTGATCAGGTTCAAACCGTGGTATATGCCTGCCTTACTGGAACGGCAGTGGCAGATGTTTTAAAACAAACTGGCATAAAAATTGGAGAGAAAGTAACTATCAGCGCAATCGAAAAGATTCCCGGAAAAGTACTTACCGTAATTAATCAAAAGGTAGGATTTCGTTTGGTAACTAAATTTGGCGAGAAAGGAATAGTGAATCTTGTAAAACTTGTTCCGATAGCAGGAGGAATGGTTGGTGGTACGGTTGATGTTCTCGCTACAAATGTTATAGCATACAATGCACAAAGTATTTTTATTGAAAAAACTATTCCGCAGGAAGAGAATGAAGAGAAGTTTATCGATAACGCAAAAAGACGATTAATCACTGTTGGAGAAAATAGTATGGAGTTTGTCCAAACGGCAGGAGATGTAGGGGTAGGAATTTTTAAGACAGCAAGTGACTTAGGGTCAGGGGCTGCTAAAGCGGCTGGAGATGTCGGAGTAGGAATTGCTCAGACAGCGGGAGAGGTTGGAGCAGGCATCGTAAAATCAATTGGAGATTTTGGCACAGGAGTTATTAAGTCTGCAGGACATATAAAATTCCCAGGATTTTTAAAAAACAAAAATGACAGTGAAGAAAAGAACAGTTGCGTATCTATTCCTGATGAAATCAGACGCTATAAAGAACTTATGGATGAGGGAATTATCACTGAAGAGGAGTTTGTATTAAAGAAAAAACAGTTGCTTGATCAATGATAGTATGAACTTGAGTGCAGGATAAATGTTGTAATATTGAATTGACTTTATATATTCCTGGAATCAGTATTAATTGTCACCTATAGGGTGACCTACTCTTTGAAAAGATTTGTTAAAGTATAAGTAATATGATTATTACTTGAATGTGAAATACAGCATCATAGTTTTGATTATCATATATAATATGATTTTTCTGATTTAATGAAGGGGGAAGCTGTCAAGAAAGGTAATAAATGGGGACAGACATTAACAATATCATTCGTGTTAGTGTTTGCATTAACAGGATGTGGAGTCGGTAAGAAAAATAAAGATCAGATGCCAGTTTCTCAATCTAATTCGACAGAAATAGCTTCATCTGTAAATAAATCACTTAATGGGTCTGTGGTAGAAGGACTACCAGAAAAAAGACTTCCGGTGAAGAAACATTAGAAGATTTGTCTACTCAAACAAAAACGGGCCTTTTAGAACAAAACGTTAATTTTGAAATGAATACAATTGTTTTTAATGATAACTTTAAACTTGGCAGGTAAAAGAAGTTGAGAGAGTATCAAATCAATTAGATACATTCAAAGCTATCTACACCAGTGAAGACTTGATATCTTGTTTGCTGATAAAAAACATACACATAAATATCTATCTTTAACTTAAGCAATGGATCGTTATAATAAAAAACTCTCAAAAATAGTCCGCAGTGAAGGTGGCATTGACACAGATAAAGAATTTGCATTGAGACAAAAATATGTTGATGGGATAATGGACTTGTTGACAATGTATATTCCGGAAATGCTTAAGGAAGAGCAGTTTTTTTCGATGTATTTTACAAGTAGAATTATATAAGGATAGGAGTTATCTGGTAGGGGAATGAAAAACATATATCCTGGAAGCAAGAATTCAGTGGGGTTGTTATATTGAAAAGTTGGTAAGGTGGGAAAATGAATTTGTTAAAGCAAATGATAGATTTATACGAATCATCTGACGGCATATCTGTCGATGAGATTTTTAATACTTGTCTTAGAAATGATTCTTCTTACAAACAATATAGCAAACAGGAAATAATTGCCCTTAAGAGACAATTTCTGGATTATGTCATATCAGCAGAAGAGCTTAGAAACATCCAGAATCAGGTGAATCTCAGACCGCATAGAAAAGGAGATAACCAGTACAGACAAAGATATGACGAGATACTGGCAGTGAACAGAGTTTCTCAAAAAGATAACCGACCTCATAAGAGATATGTTCAAGCTTTTATCAATAACATTTCTGTTCCAAAAACATTAGAGGAATAATATAACCATTATTTGAAAGGAAATGACGCACAAAATCTGGTAAAAGAGATCCTTACCGAAGGATGTACGGAATGGACTGTACCTAAATGGGCAAAACGCGGAGATATCGTATTTTTTATGCATGCTAAGACAGCAAGGTCTGTACTGACTAAACTTAGAAGTGAAGTAAGATCTAAATATGATCCTGAAACAAGCATGGCACTATCCTTTGAACAGGCCATAGCGGACCAACTGGCCTTTCATAATAAGTATGGGGGGAAAATATATGCAGTTGGTCGTATCAATGGCACACCAGAAACAGATGAGATCGATTCGGAGATGCATTTTAGATCGAGAGTCTTTTGTCTGGTTGATGACTTGTTTTTGTTGGATTATCCGATTGACATTTCGGAGTTTAATGGTTTTATCACAATCAGTAGACAAAGTGGAATTACACCGGTCTATAGCTATAGATATAACAAACTAAAAGAACTCATTTCCAGAAAAAACAGTGTGGCAGAGTATTTTAGGTATAGCTATTCTACGCCTTATCCTCATTCAGAAGTGAATGAGGGTAATTGGATGAAGTTAGGATTGGATTATAGACTAAGATTTACTCTCGAAGCCCAGTTCCGCCATTGCTATGTGGATTATTTGCTAAAAAGACTGGGTGATCAAAAAACAATTTATATGGAGTGCCCTTGCTATAAGAGCAGCCATCCGGTGACTTTTGTTGACAATGTCATCAGGATTGATAAAAGACTTTTGCCTGTAGAAGTGAAACTAAATATAGAAGCGGTGACTTCTTTGAATAAACAGTGTCAGCAGTACTGTCAGCTTGATAGTTTGATTCTCAGGAAAAAGCCTGCTATGGAAGCCAAGATGGAAGATGTGGTGGATGATAAGGTTTTAATCATTGATACTTATGCAGTGTATATCTATGATCACAATAATAATAGCGTTAATACCGTTTATGATTTGGATGATTTAAAAACAGAAGGGGATATACAAGAGCTTAGGAAAATTCTTATAGATGATTTGGATAAATATCAGTAAGACTTTATTCTTAAAAGATTCTTTGGACTGACTAATGAGTTAGTTTGGTTTTACATCATATAGTTTAATAGATGCAGTTCTTCGTGTGCCATGACAAGTATATAGCACTTTTGTCAATAATGGTCGGAGTAGTTATCATGAATACTCAAGAAGTTGTCCGAAGTAAGAACGGACTTTATTGTATAGGATTATAGAGAAAATATAGGATTACTAAGAAAAAGAAATCAGAAGAAGTACAACGGAGAAACAAAAATGCTTCAAAACGGACTTTATGAGCAGGTTATTAATAAAGCCTTGGAAAAAAATCTTTCCGAGACAGATCAGCTAGTACAGACTGAAGCCATCGATGCGGAAGAAGCTGCTAAAGTACTCTCAAAATATATTGCTGAGATGACTGAGCAACAGCTCCTGCATCTTAAGGATAGGGGCGGCAAATTAAAAGATCAAATCAGGCTGGTAAACCGCTTGATTCGGTCTCTTTCACAAGATGAAAGGGAAGAAGATGGACCGAGTTCTGTGGCAGAAAGAGCAGAGCAGCTGCTTGCTGTTTTGGACCGCCAGAATAACATCCAGAACGTTAATGCAAAGAAGGAAGTGATCCGACCGGAAACATCCATTTCCCAGACAAGTCTTTTTACCGGAGCTGTCCATGAACCACAGATATATTCAGAACTGAAAAAAGAGATCCTATCCTCCGACCGGATCGATATGCTGGTTTCTTTCATCAAATGGAGCGGTCTGAGACTTATCATAGATGAGCTTGCAACCTTTGCAAAAAATGGTGGTAAACTGAGGATCATTACTACATCCTATATGGGTGCTACTGATGTGAAGGCTGTTGAAGAACTGCGAAAACTTCCGGGATCAGAGATCAAGATCAGCTATGATACAAAGCGTACTCGTCTTCACGCAAAGTCATATATATTTTATCGAAA
>JBGUIF010000058.1:0-9349 GCA_045112755.1 Anaerobutyricum sp. | reverse complement strand
GCTTTTGCAGCCATAAGGTGTCAGGCACCTAATCATGGGTCATATTGTTGACCATGTTGATATCCCTATTGCTGAGGGTAACAATGCTATTATCGTTGGTCCGGATTTTGATAAAGCGCAGACCAATCTCCTTCACTTCCCCATGATATTCTTTCCCACCAACTCCCACATCAACAATATCCCCGACATGGAAGGTTCCTTCAAATACGATGGTCAGTCCTGCAATGACATCTGAAACAAAATGCTGGGCGCCCAGGGATACAGCGATGCCCAGTGTGCCAATGGCCGCAAGAATCACAGCCATGCTGATTCCGATGTAGGTACAGGCAATGATCAGGAAAGCAAAGAGAGCCACATACATGGTCAGGCTCCTGATCAGTCTGCAGATTGTCTTTCCTTTTGATCCTGAGAAGGTGGCACAAGCAGCCAGCAGAAGCCTTATCAGAATGACAACAAGCAGGATCTGGCCCAGAAGGTGCAGAATCCCTGCAAGAGCAAACAGATTCAATCCCCTCTCCCAGGTCCCAGAAGTGAGGTAGTAATAGACAGAGTTGCGCGACACTGTATCTTTAAAACTTGCCACAGGAATCTGCTGAGTGAGGTAAAGGCCAATGATAAACTCCATGGTGATGAGCGCCGTCTTTTCCGGTCTGATGGAGCAGAGATAATCCCAAACTCCAGACCAGTGCTTCGACTCTTTTTCGGATGACATTTTCTGTCTTTTGTTCTGCTCATAATATTCATCCGTATAGCTGCCCAGCACCAGCCAGCAAGATGCAGCATAAATCAAAATAAACAATACACAACCAAGCAGGGAGGAAGCGAGCATCCCGCCTAATGGAGACACTCTGGCGCCAGCATAATAGGCGATAATCTCTTCAGCTGCCTCCTTATTATCATTATTATTATCAATCGTTTCACTGTTGTCCAGCATAAACACAGCAGAGGTGACGAACCATGATCCCTCGTCCGTCTCCGTATTTTTGACCAAAGAGCCCCTCAAATGGCTTTCATTTAACCCGAGCACAGAGATGTCCCGGCCAATCAGGCTCTCATTGTTGGAGGACAGTATTTCCCCGGTTTTGGGATTAGCGATAAAAAGGACTGTGCCCGGCCCTGACAGATTCTGAAGCACCGACTGCGTCATCTCCGAAAGGTCAAAATTCCAGAGGGTCGGATCCATGGAAACAATCATAGCCCCGTATTTTCCAGGCTTTGCAGTATCCTGAATCCGCAGCCCCATCCTGATTTCACTCAGTCCGGTAGCCTCATCAACTTCCTGGCCGTGCACCACCGAAGGAACTCCTCTTAACAATCGTCGAAAATCGTTTGTTGTAGATTTTGGATCACTGCTAAGAGTCAGATCTGTATAGTCTCCGCTGCTCACCGTTTCATTGCCATCCGAATCATAGAGCGTAATCGAGGACGCCGAAATACTTTCCGCAAGAGTTTCCAGTACGCCCCTCTCCCTCAGTTCCGGATAATTATCCAGGCACTCAGCGATATTGCTGCCATAGTCGAGGTAAATGTCTATAAAATGCTCCATGTTCATTTTCACCCGGTCATCATACATATCCAGGCTTTCCTCTAGCATCCGGAGCCGCTCTTTACCTCTAGCCGTATTATCATACAAATCATTGAGGGCATAAATCATCATACCACTTAAAAAAATCAGGATTGCCCCAATCACACCGCACAGGGATACAAAACGGCGCACATTGGATGGTTTATAACGCTGCTCCAGATAAGGAGGCAGATCATTTTTTTGTATATAGAAATATAAAGAAAACCCTCCTGTGATCAAAGCCGCAAGAAAGATGATCAGAGTGGAAAACATATAGGTTCCCTGACTGAGTGCCTTCACATAGAGATTGGGCTGTATGGCCAGCAGAAGCAGATAACCATTCACCTCAGGAACAGCGCATTTGGCATAGCGGAACGTGCCATTCGTCAGAGACAAGGTTCCGGATTCATAAGGTTTGTCATCCTCGGCTTCCTCAAAAGAGATATCCGATGTTTCCGTTTTACTGAATATTTCATCAAGATCCGTGAAAATAACATTGCCATACAGGATTCTCCTGCCATTTTCCTCGTCAGAATCCTCGACGACACACAGAGCATAGACATCGTAGGCCGTCTCCGCCTTCTGTAGGATTCCAGGGATATCTGCCGCTTCCTCCACCTCTTCCTTAAAGCTGGTGTTCTCATGCCATTCCACGAAATAATAGGAATCGCTGATCAGACTGTACACGACAAGTATACTCCCTTCTTTGGGCGACAAAAAAAGTCCTTCTCGGTTTACAAACCGTTCTGCAGTAAGACCAAGCCTTCGGTCAATGCCTTCAGGGGCCTGTATCTTTCCATTCGAGACTTTGACCACAGCACCATTGGAATACAGGGAAATAGCCTGATCACCCTTTTCTGCTATAATGTTGCGCAAGGCCAGCGCCGAGAGAGTGGCATCCACCTCATATCTGTCCCTGATTCGCTTCTCCATCGTTTTCCAGTTGGTATGGATATCTTCCAGGGTGTGTGTCACTTTTTCCAGTTTCAGCGTATCGTCCCCCAACTGGTTTTTGACTAGGGTGGCGTGATTCAACATCATAATAAGCCAGCCAAAGGCAATGACAAATATAATATTCAGGATGATAGTCAGTACTATCTTTTTCCAGCTGATACTCATAAAGGTTCGGCTCCTTTTCATCCGTAATGTAATCCTGTCATCATCATATCCTAAATACACTTGTTAATCAAGGGGAGGGTGCCTGGCACCTTTCTGGTCATATACATTTATGCATCTGCCTGCATAAGGTACCAGGTACTTTTATGGGTACTTTTATGGATACTTTTATGGCATCCACAGGTCATTCTCCTTCATTTCTTTCTGAATCTGCATCTCATGTGCTATGTGGGAAGTTCCTTCTTCTACAAACATACGGTACTGCTCTTTAGAATTGTCCTGAAAATAGGAAAGTATGCGCGATGTGTCCACAAGATCTGATAAAACATCACTTATCATACCATTTTTAGGCTTTTCGTGGACAAAAAGATCATAACTGCTGTACTCATAGGCCGCCGGATCTTTCACGATCTTTGCCTTCACCGGATTGAGGTGTATATACCTGCTCACTTCCAGAAAATACCTCACATTTTCTATCAGACAGGCAGTGTAGCGGCTCTCAAACAAATGTCCGCTATACTGATATTTACGGTTAAACTCCATACTATAAGAATGCAGGAGTTTGTGCATGATTTTAGCCAAAGTGACATCTGATGTCCCTATTGCCAAATGAAAATGATTCGTCATCAGGCAGAGTGCATAAATGCTGAATTCATAACAGGACATGGTCCTTTTCAAACATTCAAGGAACATTATGCAATCTGTGATATCCATATAGATCGCATTTCGTCTGATCCCTCTGCTCATAACATGAAAAACCGATCCCGGATACCAAATTCTTTTCTTTCTACTCATAGTAAATATACTATTTTACGGATTCCTTTCAGAAAAATTTTTACTGTACTGCCATTTCATTACTTTTCACTTCCTATTCTTTCATTGTACTTTTTTATGCACTTCTTATGTCTCCCAGTACTTTTTGACTATCTTATATGCTTCCTGTGTCTCCCAGTACTTTTTGACTATCTTATATACTTCCTGTGCCTCCCAGTACTTTTCGACTATTTTATATGCTTCTTGTTTTTCCTGGTATTTTTTTAATTATTTCTACTCAACCCGTTCTCTTTGTGTACTTCTTACCATATTATCATTTTATCTCTCTTCTACTCCTTCAACCTGCTCAAGGCTTCCGCGTAGCCAAGCAGCCTGGCCTGCCGGGCAGCATCCATAGAATTATAGGCTGTTAACAGCATACCGGCTTCTGTTTTTGAATCCACCACATGCCATTTCTGAGGATTGCTGCGGTCTCCCTGTGCCTCGATTCCGGACAGCAGCCATTCCGGAGTAACGTCAAGAACTTTACAGATAATGAGTATCTTTTCTGATGTGGGGTTAGTCCTCTTCTTCCTCCAATCGCTGACGGTGGTCTGAGGAATCCCTGTTCTCCTGGAAAATTCCTTCTGTGTCATACCCATCTCTTCCAATTTACTAAATATCCGATCTCTGATCAGCATATAATTTCTCCTTTTCGTACACTTAAAGTCGTTTTAATAGCCAAAAACCGGATCCGTCTGAATCCGTGTTGATTAGACTCCGCATTGGTTTTTCTCCATGTTGATTTGCATCTGTGTTCCTTTGTATCTTTTCGCCCATCTGCAACAATATCTCTAAGTATACCTATTAGCAATTTGTAATAATAAAAAATACGGTTTTACGGATTATATCACAATAAATAGTGCCTGTCACCACAAAAACTCAAGTTCACAAAATGTTCATGGTGACAGGCACCCTACAGGTCTAAATGTATTTATTCATTTGCAGCTATAAGGTGACAGGCATCTCACGGGGCCGGCACCTCACGGTGGATTTCCTGGGCTTCGAGCAGATCATCCACCATATCAATCTCTGACCATTTCATGCCGGCGATGTCCTTGCAGAAAAGCTGGAAATCGCGGAACATAATCATCTGGACCAGGCAGTCTTCGAAATACTGGTCATACATGTTGGAGTTGATCATTGAGTCCATCTCTTCTTTCAACAGGCGGGAAGAGACGGGATCAAGCTTGGTCATACAGGAATATTTGGCGGAATAATGTTCCAGTTTTTTGCTCATGACCAGAACCTGGTCATCTTTAATCACTGCATTGTATTCACCGGGTTTGTCGAGAGAGCTGTCCACCAGGACGTAGGGATAGTCCGTAGGGACAGTCAGGCAGGAGCGGATAATCTCATCGGAGAAGACCACATCGCCGTGAACAATCGTGACATTTTCCCGTTCCAGATAATCCCTGGCAAACCATAAGGAAGATATAGAGTTGGTCACCTCGTAGAAGGGGTTCATGACGAATTTGACATTTTCCACATCCAGTTCCTTCCTGACATCGTCGGCCATATAGCCGACCACCACCACAATCTCGGCATTTTTATCAATCTTGCGGATGCTCCGGACCATGCGCTGGAGGACGGTGGTATTCTCGTCCAGTTTATAGGAGGTCTTTGGGTACTTTAAGGTCATCGGCTGAAGATTACTGCCTTTCCCCGCGGCAAGAATAATATAAGTATTCATTATAACACCTCCTCAAATACACCAATCTCTTCATTCAGGAATCGCAGATCCTGCAGATCGCAATTGATCAAAGCCGTCATGGCTTTGTCGTAATCTTCCTTGTCGACTTCCACACCATACATGGGCAGCGCCACCAGGGACATGTTCTTGGCAAAATGATACCACTGCTCTTTCAGGGGGCCGACGCCCTGTCCCTTGCTCAGCTTCAGCATGGCCCAATGCATGAAGAACCAGCCGCTGATGGCGATATAGGCATAGAAATGACGCTTCTGCTTTTTGGTGGGCTTACGGCGGTAATAGGTAAAGAGAATCCTGTCGATATCAGCCAGCTTGTGCTGTCCGCCGCAGACATAGGTTCCGATATCAAAACCGGGATCTCCGTAGCCGCCGTACTCCCAGTCAATCAGATGGATCTCTTCTTTATTGATCAGAAAATTGACATCACGGGCATCACCGTGAATGTTGCATTTTCTGATACCATCGGTTTTGGCCAGCTCAGCCAGCTGGTAAATCCTGTTCCTCACATTTTCAAAATCCGGAAAATGTCCGTATTTGTCCGGCTCGATCTGGTCCCGGATCCCCTCCGCCTTCTTGATGACATCAAAATTCCAGCGGACATGGCAGGGGGCTGCATGGAGCCTTCTGAAAAGCATGATCGCCCGGACCATATCATTTAAATTATTGTAATCAAAATCCCAGTGTTCGACAAAACGGCCGATCCGCCAACCCTCGTCCACATCCATGGCGATCAGGGTGGTGTCAATGCCGGCATCTTCCACAATCTTCTGCATGATGGTCTCACGCCCCCGCTCCACCAGGATCTCCGATCCCAGTCCCGGATGACGATAGACATATTTGCCACCGTTCAGGCGAAATGACAGGACAACATTCGTAAGGCCGGCCTGCACCGGGAGTAAATCCTCGATGTCCTCCTCATCACATTCAAATACTTGACAGATGTTGGAAATCACAATCTTTCTGCTTTCCTCTGTAAACACCCCGCCCGTTGTTTGAATATCATGCATATATATCTCCTTTCAATTTTGAACATTTTCGAAATTATATGTATATGGCCCAACACTTGTCCAGCTTAAATTTTACAACTTTTTTCAAAAAAATCAGGCCTTTCTGACACTTATCTTAACACTTCCTAAAGGTAAATGATACCCTATTATGAAAATGTTATCTATATTTAACCATTATCATTTGTGAAATAAGAGGCTGGACAAGCAGTCTTCTGCCTATCCAGTCTTGTTTCCCAGAGTATTATTCTTTTTATCTGCGTTTTCTCCAGTCAGTTCAGTTTATTAAAGATGCAGGCTTATGAGCATCTGCCTGACATCACCATCATTAATATCCAGACCTTCAAACTCACTGAAATCGGTGATGCATTCAAACTTTATGCTTTCAGTTCCTGAAACCAGCATGATTATGGAACCATTAATGCCTTGTTATTTTACAAACAGATTAAACTGAATGGATTTCTCAGAGGACAAGGGATAAAATTCTTTTACAATCGCATTATCATAGGATTTCTGATATTGTTTGTATGCCGGACATCCCACATCATTTATTTCGTAATCAAGATCATTGATTTGAGTGTCTCCCCAGCTGGATAATCTTTTTGAGCCAATCATGGAATCTTCTGCATTCATATCATTGATAAAAATGCTAATTGTGCTGTTAAGATCATCGCAGCAGCAGTACAAACCATGTTGCTTTCCTTTTCTATGTAATGATTTTCAATACTCCTCTTCCAAGCATGACGTTTTTACATAGCCCACTTTGCCTCGATAGAAAATCATTTACCTGATTTACAGACCAACCCAGATTCTCCACCATGTTTATGGCATTAGGGATAAAAAGCTTTCGGTTTTTGTCTGAAAGCATATAAATCTCCCCCCCAGACTTCATCTGTCATGTTTCTCTCATAATCCATCATAAAAAAAATAGCCAGATTACTGTCATCCAGAATCTAGCTATGTACCATTCATTATATTATTATCTCAAAATCATTATAATCGCATATGAAAGATGCCCGTTTTCCCTTTACACTTTGATTCATATTCTTCGAAAGTCATCTTTTTGAGAAAACTCAGATGACCTTTTGCCTTGTTCTGATAGAAGTCCACCCATGCCATTACAGAAGGAATGTCAGCAAAGAATTCAGAAAAGGCGAGTGTTAATTTATATACTGCAATATCACTATGATAAAGCGATGTTTTTAACAGTTTTTCTAAACACTTTACGGATTCATTAACAAAGGAATTCTCAGTTTTCCGCAGAGCAGCAACCACTATAAGAGGCTGTACATATCTCAACCATTTTTCTGTTTTAGAGATGAGGTCATTCGCCCATTTTAACTGATTAAGAAGGAATTTTGCTGCCCACTCCTTTCGGGATGTCGACTTCTGCAGCATTTCTGTCTGCTCCTGCAACTCTTTTTCCATACGGATTTCATAATCGTCAATCATCTCAGGAATCACGGAATGTTCGTAATCCATATCCGTGTTTTCCTTGAGGTTTTGGGACAGAATGTTGATTAAATCCACATATTTTTCAGCGTCAAAACTATTTAGTATTTCTGTTATATCATGTGCAGTTTTTGATATCTCTTTCCTTTCTTTTGCACTGTCAGCCTCTGGGGAGATTTCTCTTGCAGTGTATTTTCGGAGATAATTATCAATTCCAATGATCTGTTCAGCAATTTCATCATTTGATACGGGACCGTTGCTGATGCGGTTTTTAAGGGCATCGGTCATCGCCTTCACTTTGCTCATGTCAGGCTGAACAGGAAGAGTGTTTTGTGTTTTCTTTTCCTCCCTCTTCATTTCAGGAGGTGCTGAAATCTCCTGATTCTGTTTTGCAGGTTCACAATTCCGGATTAAATTCTTCTTTTTTGATTTTTTCTTCTTTTTCTTTGGGGCAGATGTCACTTTACTATTTGATTTTCTATCATCTGCGGTCGGTTCGTATTCTTCCTTCTGTTCAATAGTTATTGTCGTTGCCTGACCCTGTTTCCTGGGATTATGTCTCTGGTGGGAATTCTTATTTTTTGATTTTTCCGACTGTTTCTTTTGCATATGTACTACTTGGCTATTATCCGGTCGTCTGGTAACCGCGGACGGAATGTAATAAGCAGCATACACTGCAATAATATCTTTAGTGGCATAATAGCAGTAAAAATCAAACTTGTCCCCAAAACTGCAGAAAGCTATATAATACAGCATGTCCCTGGCGGTATCCCAGCCGATTTTTTCACATCCATATCCTTCGGAAAACTTAAAACTATAGCGTACTGGGTCAACAGGATAAGAACCGGTATCCCTTATATCCGTAGTGATTGATATCCTCTCTTGGTCAATCACGATCTCCACTGCATGAAAAGAAGCAGACAATACTTTTTTCAGAAACTCATTGTCATTAAACCTTTCAAGGATCTCTAAGGTTTTAAATTCATTCTTATTTACAAGTCTTGATTGTGGCATTATACTTCCATTTTTTCTTTTTCTGAAGTCAACCAGTGCTTTGTCGTACTCACAAGAGTCTCTAAATATCTTCCGGGCATTATAGAGGAACTCTTCCAATTCTTCTAAAGAAATGTAGTATGGACTAAAATCATGATAAACCAGATGCCTCAGGCACAGAAAACGAAAATCCAACTCGTCATGTGAACAGAATGCAAAATTGCACTGTCCTCTTTCCCAAAAACTGTATGAGTATCCTACTTTCTCATCATACTCATAGCTATCACCATCTCTTTTATATTGGTTATCGGGCGTAATGTAAGATGATATTGTAGACCCCTTAATCCCAAGACGCCGGCAGTCTTCGAAAATCATACTCCTCATATTGGCCAATAACATCTTATACTCTTTCATTTTGCCGTTTATTTCATTCATTTCAAATTCTTCTCCAATACTAGACATCTTGTTTTATGGTTTGTTTTTGTCCTCTGATTTGGCACATCCGCTTACTGCGAAGAGGATACCTGTTAGAAGAACCATGGAGAACAGTAGATAAAGCAGTTTTCTGGAGTCATTTATTTCTCGCACCTCTTATTCTTGTATTAATCATTTACTAATTAAAACGATATGGAATCAATGGTTTTCTATTATTTTTCTTTTATAACCGTTACATTCAAAGTATACCATACATGTTTG
>JBGUIF010000057.1:0-52086 GCA_045112755.1 Anaerobutyricum sp. | reverse complement strand
GTATGGAGGGGAGTACTTACTCCGCCATCCGCATCGCTGATACCAGTCAGCCGGAAGACAATATATATTTCCTCTATCAGAACGGGGAGAAGGAGGAGGCAGACGCCAATTTTCTGCCTTCAATCCGGGATGTCATCCCTCTTGACTACAGTTACAGGACTGACTCCACAGGGGAGGAAAATCTGATCTGCAGCAGCAAGGTGCTGACAGTCAACCACACCAAAACGGGGTACTCTGTGCTTTTTGATGAAAAGATTCCCGGATCTTCCAGACTCCTGCAGCTTCGGGCCCTGCCTTCCGGGCAGGCCAAGAAGCAGGACCGGTTCGTGTTCGGGGCGGACTTCCACTCGACGGGGGCCGCTTTTTGCGGGACGATCCGCAATAACTCCGCCGATGATTTTTCGACACTGCTCTTTATCCGGGGCAACCAGTACGCGATAAAAAAGAATGTATCTGCCGGAAATATGACAGAGATCCGGGAGGAGGATGTGAAATGTTTTTCCGCCTCGATTCCTGCGAATCTTCCTGAAGGCGGGAACAGCGTTGTCGAGAACCTTCTGCTCTATGTAAAGCAGATGTATATGAAGAACAGAGAAGGAAAGGACCAGGTCATCGTGGTGGGTATCACCGAAGAAGATGAATTCAGTCTCTTTTCTGATAATAATACACTGAAAAACTATATTACCCTTTTCGTGAATTATTTCGAACTACCCGAAAAGGAGGATATCATCCGCATGTCCAATATCAATGGACTGGCCCTGCAGGAGACCGGCGGCTCCTCTTCGCTGGAGGAAGATTACCTTGATTCGGATTGGATTGAGGCCCGGTATGCCTTTGACAAGAATAAACTGGTCTGGACTTTGACAAGGGAAAAAGATCCTTTCCAGGGTACAGTCTATGCTTATAATTATGAAACGAAACAAAGGGAAAAGATTCTTGAAAAGGCCGGGGACAGCCTGAACTGCGAGCAGCTTGAACCCTACCTTTCCGAGATGAATGTGATGAGACTGACCTACCAGCTTCCCAATGGGGTTGTGCAGGACGCCTCTCCTCTGATCAGTGCCGAGTTGAAGAATTTGAAGAAGGTAGAAGAAAATGCTGGAATTTCAGAATCTGACAATACGGAGAGATAACCGTACGATTCTTGACCAATTACATATGGAGATTCCTCCCGGGACCGTCCTGGGACTGGTGGGTCCGGACGATGATGCCAAAACGACTATTTTACGAGCCGCAGCAGGCATAGAATACCCAAGCGAGGGGGACGTCCTCCTGGACGGAGACTCTGTCTTTGACAAAAAGAGTGGTGCCTGGATGAGATACGGCTATATGTCCAAGGACCATGTGCTCTTTCATCAGCTCAAACTCTTTGAGTATTATGAGATGTACCTTTCCCTCTACAAGATCCGGGGTAGGATTGCCCGCATCCGCATTGAGGACCTCATAGAGGAACTGAACCTTCTGAAGTATACGGATCTGTATCTGGAAGAACTCCCCCTGGAGATGAAGTCCTTCGTCAGCCTGGGTCAGGCTATCCTTCATGAACCGAAGTGGCTCTACCTGAATCAGCCCTTTGACGGGCTGGACGGAGCCGGCAGGGAGAGGATGAGAAATCTTTTAGGCCGGCTCAACGAAGAAGGGGTATCCATTATCCTCAACTGCTCTATGCTTCCGGAAGTGGCGGGGATGCTGACGGACGTGCTGGTCCTCGAAGAAGGAAGGGTCGCAATCAGCGGCCCCATCGAGGAAGTGGTGGAGAGAGTCATGCATGAAAGACCGGTCCGGATGCATGTGCTCAGTAATATGGACGGAGCTTTGGATGTACTTAAGACCAATGATCTGGTGGAGCGGGTGATTGTGGATGGAAGCCATGTGCTTTTCCGCTTCCGGGGAGATGAGATCGAGGAGGCCAGACTGCTCTCCTCCATCGTAAAAAATGGAGTCCTGCTCCAAAATTACACCAGAGACCGGGTAAATCTGGATGATATATTGTGGCGCTGACCATCCAGGCGCCAGAGGGGTGAAGTTATGATTAATCCTTTACTGAGGGCGGAGTGGCTGAGGGAAGGCCGGAATAACCGTCTGGCTCTAACCATCATTTTCTATAATGCGGTGCTTGCCCTGATCACCATTCTTTTTATGATCTTTAATACGGAATCCTTTCATGAGGGCTACTATTTTGATCCGGCGGTCTATCGTTTCCAGTATTTTATCATCAGCGCTGTTCAGATCGGGCTGGTCATCGTTTTCATGCCTTTTACCGCCTGGGGTATGTTCCTGAAGGACAACGACGAGGAAATGGTCAGAAGATACAAAGTCATACCGGGTTTTTCCTGGAAATACGTGGCATCGAAAATCGGGATCATCATGTCCATCAGCCTCCTGCTCTACTTTTCCAGTCTGCCGGTGCTGTCCCTGTCCTGCATTTACAGTGGAGTATCCTGGACGGAGATTTTGAGACTGGGTATTATGGTGATGTTTTTCTCGTTCTGGAGCGGATCAGTCGCTGTCTATGCTTTTGTGCGCTGGCAGAATGGCGTCCGGGGCTTCTCCATGAATGCTTTTTTCTACGCTGTCTTTTTTATCGGGACATTGCTGCTGTCAGAACTGATCTACTCTCTGGCAAGCCTTTCCCAGGGACCGGAGACGATATCCGACAGTTCTGCCCTGTGCATGATTCTGGCCGGGATGAATCCTCTGGTTTGTATCGCCGGTTATCTGGCCGGCATTACCGGGGACAACAGTATCATGAATGCTTTCTGCAGTCATGTCGGTTTTGATAATTCCGGGAAAATGTTTTCCCTGCTTTTTTACAAGCTGTCAGGACTTATGGGCGTGATCATTGCCTTGATCTTTCTCTATCGGGCTGTCGCTCACCTGGAAAGAGAATCCAGAGAGAGGGACGCGCTTGTGAAAGCAGAGACTTTATGATATATTAGCATTTGTTATACATAAAGAAGCAAAGATATGGTTGCAGAGACTGATCCATTGGAGGACATGATGAATTTGATTTATAAAAGCACAAGAAACAACGAAGAGACAGCGACTGCTTCTGAGGCCATTTTAAGAGGTCTGGCAGGCCAGGGAGGACTTTATGTTCCCACAAAGATTCCAAAGCTGGAGATACCGGTAAAGGATCTGGCCGGGATGTCTTACCAGGAAACAGCCTATGAGGTAATGAAGCTGTTTTTGACAGATTTTACTGAGGAAGAGTTGAAATTCTGTATCCGGAATGCCTATGATCAGAAGTTCGACACAGAGAATATTGCCGAGCTGGTGAAGGAGGGAGACGCCTGGTTTCTGGAGCTGTTCCACGGTGCCACCATCGCCTTCAAAGACATGGCCCTGTCTATCCTTCCCTATCTGCTGACCACCAGTGCCAAAAAGAATCAGGTGGAAAATGAGATCGTGATTCTGACGGCGACTTCCGGCGATACAGGCAAGGCTGCCCTGGCGGGATTTGCCGATGTGCCAGGCACAAAGATCATCGTCTTCTATCCTAAGCATGGCGTGAGCCCGGTGCAGGAAAAGCAGATGGTCACGCAGAAGGGAGCCAATACTTTTGTAATCGGCATTGAAGGAAACTTTGACGATGCTCAGACCGGCGTCAAAAAGATGTTCTCCGACCCGGAAATGGCCCGGGAGATGGCAGCGGCCGGTTATCAGTTCTCCTCAGCCAACTCCATCAATATCGGACGGCTCGTTCCTCAGGTTGTCTATTATGTTTACAGCTATGCCCAGCTGGTAAAGAAGGGAGAGATCTCTGAGGGAGATCCCATCAATGTGGTGGTTCCCACAGGGAATTTCGGTAATATTCTGGCAGCTTTTTATGCCAGACAGATGGGCCTGCCCTTTGGCAGACTGATTTGTGCCTCCAATGAGAACAAGGTTCTCTTTGATTTCTTCCGGACGGGATGCTATGACAGGAACAGGGAGTTTATCCTCACCTCCTCACCCTCCATGGATATTCTGATTTCCAGCAATTTAGAAAGGCTGATTTATCAGACCGCCGGCAGGGATGCCCAGGTCAATGATGCGCTGATGAAGGAACTTTCCGGAAAGGGAAGATACACTGTCACAGACCAGATGCGCAAAGAGATGGCGGTCTTTTACGGCAATTACGGCAGTGAGAAAGAAACGGCGGATGCCATCAGGACTCTCTATCAGGAGACAGGTTATGTGATGGACACCCACACGGCGGTGGCCGAGAGCGTATACAGGAAATATGTTGAAGAGACCGGTGACAGGACCACCACGGTAATTGCCTCCACAGCCAGCCCCTTCAAATTTGCACGGAGTGTTATGACCGCCATAGATCCGGCCTGGGACAGCAGGACCGATTTTGAGCTGATTGACGAGCTCTCAAAGATTTCGGGCGTAAAGATTCCACGGGCCATCGAGGAGATCCGTACTGCTCCGGTTCTCCATGACAGAGTATGCCGGACAGAAGACATGGCTGCTGAAGTGAGAAGGATTCTTCGGATAGATTCATAATTTCAGGATTTAATCATTCAGGCAGATAAATAGAATAGACAGATTTAGAAACAACACTTGACAACTATGTATTATCAGTGATAATATATAGTTTACGCGAGAAATACAATGGGCGTATTGTCCGAAGAAATAAAGCTGGTATATCATTCGCGTGTTCCAGGAAGTGTGCTGATTAGAGAAGGGTAATGGACATAGTGCGGTACCCTTCTTTCAACTGTCTGAAAAGGATTTTAATCCCTGACAGAGAGGCCTGTTGTGCTGATGGGCTGCAGGTTTTACAGGCGGCAGGCCGGAGCGCCAGTGCCAGAGAAAAGAGGAGGACGTATGGAAGACAGCAGAATGGAATATTCCAATATAATGGAGTCACTTCTTAAAAAAGCACATAAGAATAAGAATGTTCTTGAGTACAAAGAGATCAATGATGCCTTTGTCAACATTCCACTGACCCCGGATGATTTTGAATGGATTCTGAATTTCCTCGAGAAACATAACGTGGATGTATTGAATACCAGTGAGGATAATTCCGATGAGGATGACTTCCTCGACGGTGATGAAGAGAATGTTAAGATCATTGACGACACGGATATCCTCGAGGGCGTCAGCCTTGAGGACCCGGTTCGTATGTATTTAAAAGAGATCGGCAACATCCCGCTGCTCACGGTGGATGAGGAGGTTTTCCTCGCCCAGCGCATTGAGAAAGGGGACGAGCAGGCCAGGCAGCAGCTGATTGAGGCCAATCTGAGGCTGGTAGTCAGCATTGCCAAGAAGTATGTAGGCCGGGGCATGTCTTTCCTGGATTTGATTCAGGAGGGGAATATGGGCCTCATGAAGGCTGTTGAAAAGTTTGATTACAAGAAGGGCAATAAGTTCAGTACTTACTCTACCTGGTGGATTCGTCAGGCCATTACCCGCGGAATTGCGGATACCGCTAAGACCATCCGTGTGCCGGTCCATATGGTAGAGACCATCAATAAAACTCTCCGTACCTCCCGTATGCTTCTCCAGGAGCTGGGCAGAGAGCCCACCAATGAGGAGATCGCAGAGAAGATGAATATGCCCGTCGCTAAGATTGATGAGATTCTGAAGACCTCCAGAGATCCGGTTTCCCTTGACTCTCCTATCGGAGAGGAAGAGGACAGCCAGCTGGGAGATTTCATCAAGGATGATTCTTCTCTGTCCCCCATGGACTCCGCCTCTGCCACCATGTTAAAGGAAGAGCTGGAGACCGCGATGGAGTCTCTGACAGAGAGGGAGAGAAAGGTAATCCGGCTTCGCTTCGGACTGGATGACGGAAAGACCAGAACTCTCGAAGAGGTGGGAAAAGAATTTGAAGTGACCAGAGAGCGTATCCGGCAGATTGAGGCCAAGGCTCTGCGTAAGCTTCGGCATCCGAGCCGCAGCAGAAAGCTGAAGGATTTTCTGGACTAATTAAGGGTAAAAAACAGTGGGAAGACTATCTGTCTGGTCAGATATTTTTCCCACTTTTGTTCTATCAGGGAAGAAAAGACACATTATTACATTCGATAGATTTCAGGCAGGTGATGAATCATGGGACGGACATTTGTTGAGGTTTTCCCGGACTACAGGGTTCCGGATCAGCTCTCTTACCTACTCTCACACACTGAGGTGGAGCAGGTACTGATGAAAAAAAAGACCAGAGAACTGATCATACGGATCAGGGGGCGTCATATTCTGAAGAGGTCTGTCTTGAATAAGATAGCCTATGAATTGAAGAATGAATTATTCCCCAGGACCAGACTGTTTGTGCATATAGAGGACAGGTATGATCTGCCGGAGAGCTATACGCTCCGGGACATTACCAGCCAGTACTGGGACAGCATCCTTTATGACATGAAGAGGCGGGGTATGGTGGAATACAGTATCCTTCAGTCCTGCCGGTGGGACTGTCAGGAGGACGTGCTGACGCTTCTTCTGGAGGATTCCTTTATATCCAGAGACAAATCCCGGGAACTGAAAGATTATTTTGAGGACCTTTTCCTGAAACGTTTTTCCAGAAGGATTCATGTGGGTTTTCATTACAATGATGAGGCCGGCGAAGCCCTGCGCAGGGCCAGAGAGCACCGCCTGAAACAGGAGGTGGCCATGGTACTGGACCAGGCAGGGCAGGAGGATTCCGGGAAAGAAGGTCATAATCTCCAGGGAGACAGTCGTGGCAGTGCTGATGCCAATGGAGCTTCCACGACTCAAAACGGGGACAGGAATGGCAGTAAAGGCAAAGGAAGAAGATATACAGGCAGTTACTTTGAGGACAGGGCCCGGTCCCAGGCCTTTGGCCGGAGAAAAAACACGAAAGATCCGGATGTTATCTACGGCAGGGATGTCAATGGAGAGGTTGTTCCCCTGACAGAGGTAATTGACGAGATCGGTCAGATTGTCATACGGGGCAAGATCCTTGCCATTGATCTCATGGAGATCAAGAGAGAGAGGACCATTGTCACGTTCCGGATCACGGACTTTACAGACACGATTATCGGCAAGCTCTTTCTGGCCAATGACCAGCTGCCGGATTTCCTGAGCCATTTTGAGAAGGGTCAGTTCTACAAGATTAAAGGGATGCCCCGCATGGACAACTTCGAGCATGATCTTACCTTCTCCTCCATCATAGGGATCAAGCCCATCCCTGACTTTACCCACAAGAGGATGGACAAAAGTCTGGACAAGAGAGTAGAACTTCATCTCCACACTGTGATGAGCGATCTTGACAGTGTGGTGGATATCAAGAAAGTGATTAAGACTGCCAAGGCCTGGGGTCATAAGGCGCTGGCCATAACAGACCACGGGGTACTCCAGGCATTTCCCATTGCCCATCACTGCCTTGGCAAGGACGATCCGTTTAAGATCATCTATGGAGTGGAAGGATATTTTGTCAATGACCTGAAGAAGCTGGTCACCAACGAAAAGGGGCAGAACCTGATGGAGGACTATGTGGTCTTTGACCTGGAGACCACCGGATTCAGTCCGTCCCATGATCAGATTATTGAAATCGGTGCTGTGAAGGTGTCAGCGGGAAAGATTAAGGACCATTTTTCCTGTTTTGTCAACCCGGGACGTCCCATCCCTCTGAGGATTACGGAACTGACCAGTATTGATGACGCCATGGTAGCGGGGGCAGACCCCATAGAGAAAGTCCTGCCGGAATTCCTGGATTTCTGCCGGGATTGTGTTTTGGTGGCTCACAATGCGGAATTTGACGTGAGTTTTGTGGAGGATAAAGCAGAGAAAATGGGCATCTCTACAGATTTCACCGTTCTGGACACCGTACAGATGGCCAGGCTTCTGCTGATAGAACTGAACCGGTTTAAACTGAACACGGTCTGCAAATATCTTGGAATCAAACAGGAGCACCATCACCGGGCCGTGGATGACGCCAGAGTGACAGCGGAGGTCTTTCTCCGTTTTGTGGAAATGCTTGAGGAGAGAGGAGTCAGGGACCTTAAAGGTCTCAATGAACTGGGGCAGGTGTCGCCGGACCTGATCAGGAAAATGCCCACCTACCACGGAATTATCCTGATTAAAAATGAGACAGGCCGTGTCAACCTCAACCGGCTGGTATCCGCTTCTCACCTGGATTATTTCCACAGGAGACCAAGGATGCCCATGAGTCTCATACAAAAATACAGAGATGGCCTGATTCTGGGCTCTGCCTGTGAGGCCGGGGAGCTTTTTCAGGCGGTGATCCGGGGCAGGAGCGAGGAGGAATTATCAGAGATTGTCCGCTTTTATGACTATCTTGAGATTCAGCCAGTGGGCAATAACGCCTTTATGCTGGAGAGCGATCGTTATGATGCCCGCAGTGTGGAAGATCTGCAGGAGTATAACCGGAAGATCCTGGAACTTGGAGACCGCTATCACAAGCCGGTGGTGGCCACCTGTGACGTACATTTTCTGAATCCAGAGGACGAATTGTATCGACGGATTCTCATGGCCGGCAAAGGATTTGCCGATGCCGACAAGCAGGCCCCGCTCTATTTCCGGACCACAGAGGAAATGCTCGATGAGTTCGCCTATCTGGGAGAGAACAGGGCCAGAGAAGTGGTTATCACCAATACTAATAAGATTGCAGATATGATCGAGAGGATTTCTCCGGTCCATCCGGATAAATGTCCTCCTGTCATTCCGAAATCGGACGAGACATTGACAAAGATCTGTTATGATAAAGCCCATGAGATCTATGGGCCGGACCTTCCGGAGATCGTGGAGGAGCGGCTGCAGAGGGAGCTGAACTCCATCATATCCAACGGCTTTGCAGTGATGTATATCATTGCCCAGAAACTGGTCTGGGATTCCAATGACCATGGTTATCTGGTCGGGTCCAGGGGGTCTGTGGGATCTTCCTTTGTGGCTACCATGTCCGGCATCACGGAGGTCAATCCTCTGAAAGCCCACTATATCTGTCCGAAATGTCACTATACAGACTTTGACTCCGAGGCGGTAAAGCCCTACCAGATGAAGGGTATGTCCGGCTGTGATATGCCTGACCGGGACTGTCCGGTCTGTGGTACGGCCCTGCAGAAGGAGGGGCACGATATTCCCTTTGAGACTTTCCTTGGCTTTAAAGGAAACAAGGAGCCGGATATCGATCTGAATTTCTCCGGAGAATACCAGGGGAAGGCTCATAAATATGTGGAGGTCATCTTCGGTGAGGGCAAGGCTTTCAGGGCAGGGACCATAGGCACCCTGGCGGAAAAGACTGCCTTTGGTTATGTCTATAAATACTATGAAGAGAGAGGCATTCACAAAAGACGCTGCGAGATGGAAAGAATTGCCGAGGGCTGTACCGGTGTCAAGAGGACTACCGGCCAGCATCCCGGCGGCATTATTGTCGTCCCCCATGAGCATGACATTTATGAGTTCACTGCAATCCAGCATCCGGCCAATGATATCAATACAGATATCGTCACGACCCACTTTGAGTATCATTCCATCGATCATAACCTGCTGAAGCTGGATATTCTGGGGCACGATGATCCCACCATGATCCGCCGCCTTGAGGATCTGACCGGCAGGAAGGCCACAGAGATTCCTCTGGACGATCCCGATGTCATGAAGCTTTTCCATGGCGTGGAGGTCATGGGGATCCGGCCTGAGGATATCGGGGGTGTGGAACTGGGTTCTTTGGGGGTTCCGGAGTTCGGAACGGAATTCGTTATACAGATGCTTAAAGATACCAGGCCGAAATGTTTTTCGGATCTGGTCAGGATCTCCGGTCTGTCCCATGGAACGGATGTGTGGCTGGGAAATGCTCAGACTCTCATCGAGGAGGGGAAGGCAGAGATTTCCACAGCCATCTGCTGCCGTGATGATATTATGACCTACCTGATCAATATGGGACTGGATAAGGAGTTGTCCTTCACCATCATGGAGGCAGTCCGTAAAGGAAAGGGGCTGAAGCCAGACTGGGAGAAGGAGATGATCTCCCACGGCGTGCCGGACTGGTATATCTGGTCCTGCAAAAAAATCAAATACATGTTTCCCAAAGCCCATGCGGCAGCCTATGTTATGATGGGCTGGCGGGTGGCATGGTTCAAGGTGCACATTCCCATCGCCTACTATGCTGCCTACTTCTCCATCAGGGCTTCGGCCTTCTCCTACGAGACCATGTGCCGGGGGCCGGAGAGACTGGCAGAGGTCCTGGAAGAAATGCTGAAGATTCCCAAGGATAAGCAGACCAAGAAGGATCAGGACACCATCCGTGACGGCCGGATTGCCCAGGAAATGTACGCCAGGGGCATTGAATTTATGCCCATCGACATCTACCGGGTCAAGGCCAGGGACTGTCAGATTATCGACGGAAAGATCATGCCCGGCCTGTCCAGCGTGGAGGGACTTGGGGATAAGGCCTGCGAGCAGGTGGAGGAGGCTGCCTCCAAAGGCAGATTCTCCTCCCTGGATAATTTCCGTGACAGGACAAAAGTCAGCAAGACCAGCATCGACAAACTGGTGGAACTGGGTATTCTCACAGATTTGCCCCAGTCTGACCAGCTCACCTTGGACTTTTTCCTGGGTCAGGATCCGTCCTGACGGCTTCAAAAACTATGAAATAAAGCATTTTCCGGGTTTTTTCTGATGCTGAATAAGGTTTTCAGGAAATTTCTGTACGAAGTTCTTGCATTCATCGGGAGAGATAGCTTATAATATCATGGTGTAGTATTCTGTCGTGGCAGCGGAACAGATCCGGCAGAAGAAAGGGAAGGAGTCACATAATGTCTGATAAGCATGGTGGACATAAGTCCTCTACAACAACTAAAAAAACCGTTAAAAAGAAAAATGTTTCCTCAACTAATGCTTCTGGCAGAGCTGGGAAGAAGAAGGTCAAGACAACGAAAGCGCCTGTAAAAAAGACTTCCGTAAAGAAACCAGACCAGCTTTATCAGGGATACGAACTGGATAAGAAGGCGGCAAAGAAGATGGAGAGGAATAAGCCATGGTTCTGGAAGGTTCTTCTGATCAGCCTGCTTCTCACGGCTATTGTGGTCGCTGTGGCCTGTGCTTCCCTGTTTCGAAGAGACCAGATGAACACAGAGGCCATACAGGCGGTGAATGCTGCCAACTCCATGGAGGATATGCTGGCTAATCACAGTAATATGACAATTGTGGAGAACTATTCTCACCTGGAGGATGGGACAGATTTCAAGACCACCCGGCAGATTCGTCCGGAGAATGGAGCCATCTTCGCCTATTATAAGGTGGAGGGGACCATGGAGGACTACAAGGAAGTCATTGCTGATGAATGCCTCTACCGCTATGACGAGAAGGCGGTCAAATACTATGCCCTGATGGGGGAGGATTATTTCAATCTGCTCTCCGGGCTGCGGGAAAAAGTATACCAGTGTGAGCTGAACGATACTGTTGAGACCACCAAAGACCGCGGTGATGTAACGACTATGCGCCTTTTATATAATGTGAAGGATGGAGACCGTTATTCTACGAAGTACGGCTTCAAGGCAGGAAGTCAGATCATCAAGACGATCACCATGGAGAGTGATACCAAGTATATCACCAGCGTGGAGGAGAAGTGTGCAGATGAAGTCTTCTACAGTTATACCGTTGAGTTTGACGGCAAGAAGATCACGCCGAAGTTCTACGCCAATCTGAAAAAGATACAGGAGAGAAGAACCTGCACAGTGTACTCCTGGATGAAGGGAGATAAAGGGAAAGCTTACAAATATCAGGTTCCCTACGAAGTGTATTTTACCGTGGAGCCCAGGGAGGGCTACAAGGTATACATGGACGAGGATGGAGAATCTGAGTTCACAGATCTCAGTCTCGCTACTCAGAATGTGGAAGCACCCATTACCCTGTATATTCTTCCGGAAAAAAAGAAATAGTAAGTAGACCGTGAATGACAGGCCGCTGCAGGTTTGCAGCGGCCTTATCCATATATGAATATATATCCGGCAGCAGCGGGATCACAGGTACAGCAAAAATGGAGAGGCACAGGAACAAAGGAAATGCAAGAGAAAAAGTATACAGAGAAAATATATTATGAAGACGTACGGCAGACAGATTTCAGAGCCCGGGTCATCTCGGTCAGCCCTGCCGGGGAGGGAACCAGCAGGGTGATTCTGGACAGGACTGCTTTCTATCCGGAAGGAGGAGGCCAGCCCTGCGATCTGGGAAGTCTGGGAGGACAGGATGTGCTGGACGTCCAGGAAGAGGATGGCCTGATTATTCACCTGATCAGGGGAAGCCTCCGGGAAGGAGAGATGGTGGACGGTAAGATTGACTGGCCCCGCCGTTTTGATCTGATGCAGCAGCATTCCGGCGAGCACATCGTCAGTGGCATGGTCCACCGGCTCTATGGCTATCAAAATGTCGGTTTTCATATGGGTGAGGACTTTATCACCATAGATTTTGACGGGATTCTCGATGAAGAAGACCTCAATGACCTGGAGAGGAGGGTCAACCTTTACCTGTGGGAGAATCATCCGGTTCAGCTTCTTTTCCCCAGTCCCCAGGATCTGGCCGGCATGGATTACCGGAGCAAGAAGGAACTGACAGGGCAGGTGAGATTGGTGGGATTTCCCGGCGCAGACCTCTGTGCCTGCTGCGGGACCCACGTGAGAAGCACCGGAGAAATCGGACTTGTAAAGCTCTTGTCCTGCCACCGTTTCCGCCAGGGAGTGAGGGTGGAGATGCTCTCAGGAAAGCGGGCATTTGACCATCTGGCCGTCCATTATCAGCAGAACAGCTTTAATGCCAGAACCTTGTCGGTAAAGCCGGATGAGACTGTCCGGGCAGTGGACCATCTGCAGTCAGAGCTCTACCGGCTCAGGGGAGAACTGATGGAGGCAAAAGGTCGGATGCACAGACAGATCGCCAGGATGTGTCATGGCAGGACCAGGGCTGCAGTTCTGACGGATACCATGAATCCGGCAGATATCCGTAAGACCCTTGATCAGATTCTGGACCAGGCACAAGGCCCCTGTATTCTTCTTGCAGGTGAAGACGGCGCCTACAAATATGCTCTGGGAGAGAGGGACGGCGATGTGCGGCCGCTGAATAAAAAACTGTGTGAGACCCTGCAGGGCAGGGGCGGAGGAAAGCCTTTCTTTGTCCAGGGTTCCCTGCAGGCTGACAGCAGCAAGATCAAGGATTTTCTGGAGACAGAAGGATTTGATGTACTGATGAACGAATAAATAAAAAATGGACAGGAGGACCTATCTATGAAGAAAGTGATGAATGGAAAGAAACTCTGGAAGCACTGCCTCATGGTCGCTGCACTGGCATCTCTGCTCCTGGTGAGCGCTGCCTGCGGCTCCAGCAGGGACAAGAAGGAGTCAAATCCAAAAGAGACTGAAAACCAGCAAAAAGATGACAGCAAAGAGAGGGCATCGACAGAGATTCTGACGGATCAGACTGTCGCCGAGAGTGCTGTGGTCGAAGAGGGTGTGACTCTGCCGGATAATTTTGAGAATATGCCTTATGTAATGGAGGCTCTTATGGTGCAGGATTACGCCAAAAACATGCCTTATTATAATTCGGATCTGTCTGAGGAGTACAACGATTCTTTCTACTATTCCATGGCAGTCCTTGCCTCTTTAATTGAGCAGAAGACGGCCTTTGGGGACGGAGTTGTCTCAGGCAAATACTATTATCTTTCCGAGGAGACCGTGGACAAGTATGCAGCGGCCCTCTATGATGAATACGGCCAGGGCAAGATGGAGTTCCCTTCTCTTGACGAAAATGATATCTATGCCATGTATGATGAAGAAATAGATTCCTACGCCTTTATTATCGGCGATGTCGGCGATATGATGGTCCATATTACCGACTGCAGTCAGCAGGGAGACGAGATTCTCGTCAAAGCGGCTCTTTACAGCGGCGACAAGTCTTTGAAGGAGTATGAGTTCCTGCTGCGGCCCACTTCTTTTATCGCGGAACAGAATGAATTCGCCTACTCTGTCTGTGATATGGTTTCTGCCGGAGAGAAAGAGATCGGCTTTTCTCAGGAGTCCTCTGAATCCGAGTCAACTGCCCAGAGTCAGGAAGAGTCCGCTCTTGATTATGAGAGCAGCGGAGAGAAAATCTCCATCGCCAATGCCAGGAATGCGGCAGCTGAATATGCCGAGGAAGATGTGGCATATGACAGGACAGAGGAGATTGACGGAATTGAATACTACATTTTCAAGACAAGTGCCGATAAAATGATTCTGGTGGACAACCATGATATCCAGAATGTATTCGGTGCAGTGGAGAACGAGGACGGCAGCTGGACCTTTGATCAGTAAGGAGAATTGTCTGACTTTTTTTCTGTCAATAATTTTAAGGAAAACGAACAAGATTCATGAAAAATGCACAAAATATTTAACATATATTTACAAGCCTATAAATGGAAAATAATGTTTGTGGAATAAATCTTCATTTATCCACAGATTATGGACTGAAAAAAAGCGGTAAAATCGACTTATCCACCAAGTTATCCACTTTATCCACATAATGACTGGTGGAAAAAACCGGAAAAAAAAGAGTCAATAGAAAACATTTGTTTTGTAGAATTTTATGGATTTCCAATATCTGGGGATGATGTTCTGGCTGTAATTGTATAGATATTTCAGGTTTTTTCACCTTTGATGTGGTTATTCATTGCCTTAAACCAAGGAACTTGTTATAATATAACTAACAGATTTCGACAGTGACCTGAAGGAGTCTGAATATATATAGAAGGAGTGTGATCGTATGCGTTATATTATTTACGGTAAGAATCTGGAGGTATCTGAAAGTCTTAAACAGGCTGTCCATGATAAATTTCATAAGCTGGAGAAGTTCTTTACCCCGGAGACAGAAGTTCAGATCACATTAAGTGTAGAGAGGGAGAATCAGACGGTAGAGGCTACCATTCCCATGAAAAAACATATACTTCGTGCGGAACAGACCAGTACAGATATGTATGCTTCCATCGATTCCGCCGTCGATGTTCTTGAGCGGATGATCCGCAAGTACAAGACAAAGATTTCCAGTTATGGGAAAGGAATCGGGACATTCACAGAGGAGTTCCTCGAGGAAGATGTCGACAAACAGGAGACAGTAACAATTACCAGGAGCAAGAAGTTTGCCATCAAGCCTATGGATGTGGAAGAGGCCTGCGTTCAGATGGAGCTGCTGGGACATAATTTCTTTGTATTCCGGAATGCCGAAACCTTTGAAGTGAATGTGGTTTATCGGAGAAAAGACAGAACATACGGACTGATTGAGCCGGAGTTTTAATGTTACATACAAAGTGAATCAAGGATTTTCTTTTCGAGGCTGCCGGTGGAAACACCGGCAGCTTTTAGTATTATGGGAAATTGCTCCGCATTTCCTTTAATATTAAACCCTCCGGCGGCGGCTGTGCCGCTCTCCTCGTCAGAATATTTAAAGATTTCTTTCCTTGAAATGATGGTAGTTCAATGCTACAATATACTTCGTATGCTTTCCTGTTTTTAATTTGGGAGAATATATATTATTGTATGATAAAAGACCATATGAGGAGGTATATATGGGATTTGTTGATAAAATTTTCGGCTCTAAAAGCGAAAAAGAGATTCGAAGAATTATAAAATATGTGGATGCCATCGAGGCCCTGGATGAGCAGATGCAGGCTCTCTCTGATGAGGAGCTCCGGGGAAAGACCCAGGAATTCAAGGACCGTCTGGCAGCCGGTGAGACTTTGGATGACCTGCTGGTGGAAGCCTTTGCGGCAGTCCGGGAGGCGGCAGTCCGTTCCATCGGCATGAAGCATTACCGTGTACAGCTGATTGGTGGTATTGTACTCCATCAGGGACGTATCGCGGAGATGAAGACCGGTGAAGGAAAGACCCTGGTCTCCACTCTTCCGGCCTATCTGAATGCCCTGGAGGGCAAGGGAGTTCATATCGTGACAGTCAATGACTACCTGGCCAAGCGCGACGCGGAGTGGATGGGAAAGGTTCATGAGTTTCTGGGACTGAAGGTTGGCGTGATCCTTAACAGCTACAATAACAAGGAGAGGCAGGCAGCCTACAACTGTGACATTACCTACATCACCAACAACGAGCTTGGTTTTGACTATCTGCGTGACAATATGGTCATCTACAAAGAAGACCTGGTCCAGAGGGACCTTAACTATGCCATCGTCGATGAGGTGGATTCTGTCCTGATCGATGAGGCCAGGACGCCTCTGATCATCTCCGGCCAGAGCGGCAAGTCCACAGACCTTTACAGAGCCTGTGACGTTCTGGCTCGTCAGATGCAGAAGGGCAGTTCGGACGGAGAACTCTCCCGGATGGATGCCATCATGGGCATCGATATCGAGGAGGATGGAGATTTCCTGGTCAATGAAAAAGAAAAGCAGGTTATGCTGACAGCAGAAGGTGTGAAGAAGGTCGAGCAGTTCTTCCACATCAAGAACCTGGCCGACGCTGAGAATCTGGAGATTCAGCATAACATCATTCTGGCTCTGAGAGCCCACAAACTCATGTTCCGTGACCAGGACTATGTGGTGAAGGATAATGAGGTCCTCATCGTAGATGAGTTCACAGGCCGTATTATGCCCGGCCGGCGTTATTCTGACGGTCTCCATCAGGCCATCGAGGCAAAGGAGCATGTGAAGGTAAACAGAGAGTCACGTACACTGGCCACCATTACTTTCCAGAATTTCTTTAATAAATATAAGAAAAAAGCCGGCATGACCGGTACTGCCATGACAGAGGACAAGGAGTTCATGGATATTTACGGCATGGATGTGGTGGAGATTCCCACCAATATGCCTATGATCCGTGTGGATCACGACGACTCCATCTATATGAGTAAGAAAGAGAAACTGAAGGCAGTAATCGATGAGATTGAGGCTTCCCACAGAAAACAGCAGCCCGTGCTGGTGGGTACCATCAACATTGACGCTTCAGAGGAAGTCAGCCGGATGCTCTCCAAGAGGGGAATCAAGCACAATGTTTTAAATGCCAAGTTCCATGAACTGGAGGCGGAGATTATTTCCCACGCCGGAGAGAAGGGTGCGGTCACCATCGCCACCAACATGGCCGGCCGTGGTACGGATATTAAGCTGGAGGATGGCGTGGCCGATCTGGGCGGTCTGAAGATCATCGGTACAGAGCGCCATGAGAGCCGCCGTATTGACAATCAGCTCCGGGGACGTTCCGGACGACAGGGAGATCCCGGTGAGTCCAAGTTCTATCTGTCCCTGGAGGACGACCTGATGAGACTGTTTGGTTCTGAGCGTATGATGGCCGTCTACAGAGCTCTCAAGATTCCTGAGGGAGAGGAGATTCATCACAAGACCATCACCAGACAGATTGAGAAGGCCCAGAAGAAGATTGAGAATAACAACTTTGGTATCCGTAAGAACCTCCTGGATTATGACCAGGTGAACAATGACCAGAGAGAGGTCATCTACGCCGAACGGCGCCGGGTTCTCGACGGAGAGAGTATGAAGGATGTTATCTACAAGATGATTCAGGATGTGGTGGTTGACGACATCAACACACTGGCAGGAGAACAGCCGGTGGCTGAGTGGAATATGAAGGAGATCAACGGTTCTCTCAGGAGGAAGATTCCGCTGAAACCCATCGTGATCACCGAGGAAGAGAAGGAGCAGGACGACAGGGAAGGTATCATTGCCCGTCTGCAGGACGAGGCCATGGAGATCTATCATGCCAAGGAGAAAGAGTTTGATGATTTTGCCATGAGCCACGGACCCATGACAGAGGAGGAGATCGCAGCCTGCACCGCCGAGGAGGCAGCCATCTATCAGGATGGAATCCGGGAGGTGGAGAGAGTTATCCTTCTCAAGGTGATTGACAGCAAGTGGATGAACCACATCGATGACATGGATCAGCTGCGTCAGAGCATCGGCCTTCAGTCATATGCCCAGAAGGATCCGGTGGTCCAGTACAAGTTTATTGGATATGAAATGTTTGAGGAGATGACCCGCAATATCCGCCATGATACTGTTGGTGCCCTCATGCATGTCCAGATTGAGCAGAAGGTGGAGCGTGAGCAGGTTGCCAAGGCGACAGGAACCAACAAGGATGATACCGTTGCCAAAGGACCCTACCGCAGAAAAGAAGCCAAGATTGGCAGAAATGCTCCCTGTCCCTGCGGCAGTGGTAAGAAATATAAGAATTGTCACGGAAAATTTGCCAGCTAGAGTTGCGCCGGATAGATTCCCATTCTGACAGGGTCTGTGTTTAAAGCGGGCTCGTTCAGATTTTGGCAGGAGCGGGGGCGACAGATTTTTGTTCATGGCGCTCTTGGATTGAGACGATCGAAGACCTGTGAATCATATCTCTCGTCTCCCTCCTGTTTCTGGTTTACGGCCAATATAAGTATGGATGAGAGGATTATTCAGTGGTTGAATTAGATCAGTACAAATTAAAGATAAATGAATACAAAGAGCCGATGAAAGAGCTGAAAACAGCACTCAGGCTTGATGAGAAACAGGAGAAGATCCGGGAGTATGAGAAGGAGATGCGGTCGGAGGATTTCTGGTCGGATCCGGACCATGCCCAGGATGTGATGAAGAAGCTTAAGGAACTCAAGGATACGGTGGTGGCCTATCACTCCATGGAGCTGTCCCTGGATGACGCTGAGACCATGATCGAACTGGGAAATGAGGAGAATGATGCCAGTGTGGCCCCGGAGATTGAAGAGATTCTCGACGATTTTGAAGCTTCTTTTGAAATGATGAAAGTCCAGACCCTTTTTTCAGGGGAGTACGATAACAATGATGCCATCGTCACCCTGCATGCGGGTGCGGGCGGCACAGAGTCCTGCGATTGGACCGGTATGCTCTACCGTATGTACTCCAAGTGGGCAGAGAGTCATGGGTTCAAGACAGAAGTTCTGGATTTTCTGGACGGAGAGGAAGCCGGCATCAAGTCCATTACTTTCCAGGTGCATGGAGAGCATGCCTTCGGCTATCTGAAGTCAGAAAAAGGCGTTCACCGTCTGGTCCGCATTTCCCCCTTTAATGCGGCGGGGAAAAGGCAGACTTCCTTTGCTTCCTGTGATGTCATGCCTGACATTGAGGAGGACCTGTCTGTGGAGATTGCCGACGAGGATATCAAGATTGATACCTACAGGTCAAGCGGTGCCGGCGGCCAGCATGTCAATAAGACTGACTCTGCCATCAGGATCACCCATATCCCCACCGGGGTTGTGGTTCAGTGCCAGAATGAGCGGTCCCAGCATAAAAACAAGGATAAGGCCATGCAGATTCTAAAGGCCAGACTCTACCTGATCAAGCAGGAGGAGAACCGGGCGAAACTCTCGGGAATCCGCGGCGAGGTCACGGACAATGGATGGGGCAACCAGATCCGGTCCTATGTGATGCAGCCATACACCATGGTGAAAGACCATCGTACCAATGAGGAGATTGGGAATGTACAGAGTGTGATGGACGGTAATCTGGATCCATTCATGAACGCTTATCTGCGGTGGATCAACGAGCCGGAACAGAATCCAAACCAGGGGTAAAGATCGGAAGGTCAGCGGGCTTAAGGGAGAAATCTAAATCCGGTGATCAGCAGTTTCGATATCAATAGCAGGAGTGTAACTATGGAAGAACATATCATACAGCAGCTGGCAGGGGAGTTGTCCCTTGCCGCTGAGCGGGTGGAGGCAGCTGTAAAGCTGATTGATGAGGGAAACACCATTCCCTTTATTGCCCGTTATCGAAAAGAAGCAACAGGAGCCCTCAATGATGAGGAACTCCGAAGTTTACATGAAAGATTGGTCTATCTGAGGAACCTGGAGGATAAAAAAACCCAGGTTCTTCATGCAATTGCAGAACAGGAGAAACTGACGCCGGATCTGGAAAAGAAAATCCGGGAGGCAGGGACTCTGGTGGCGGTGGACGACCTTTACCGGCCTTTCCGTCCCAAGAAGAGGACCAGAGCAATCATTGCCAGAGAGCGGGGACTGGCTCCACTGGCCGATATTCTTCTGGCGCAGAAGACGGACCGTTCCGCTCTGGAGGAAGCAGAGGCTTTTGTGGATGAAGAAAAAGGCGTGGAATCACCGGAGGCAGCGCTGTCCGGAGCCCGGGATATCATCGCGGAGCAGGTGGCTGACAGAGCCGATTTCCGGGAGGGAATACGCCGATGGACCAAAAAGCAGGGCAGATTGGTGGTCAAGGCCAGGAATCCGGAGGAGAAGTCAGTCTATGAGATGTACTATGATTTCTCAGAGCCCATCAGCAAGCTGACTGGTTACCGGGTTCTTGCCATTAACCGGGGAGAGAAGGAAAAAATCCTTACAGTGAAGGTGGAGGCACCGGAAGCCCCGATCCTTACTGCACTGAACCGGACCATATCAGCAGACAGGGAAGGCAGCGGTAATGCCTCCATGGAAGCCCAGGTGCAGGCTGCCGTGGCAGACAGCTACAAAAGGCTGCTGGCCCCGGCGATAGAGAGAGACATTCGGTCCGAGCTTACCGATTCTGCCCAGGAAGGCGCCATATCAGTCTTCGGGAAGAATTTAAAACAGCTTCTGATGGCACCTCCCATTGCCGGCAGAACTGTTCTGGGATGGGACCCGGCCTTCAGAACAGGCTGCAAGCTGGCAGTGGTGGATCCCACCGGCAAGGTTCTTGACACCGTGGTGGTCTATCCCACTGCCCCCCAGTTTAAAGTGAGGGAGGCCAAGGCCGCAGTACACCGGCTGATCAAGAAGTATGGCATTTCCCTGATTTCCCTGGGAAATGGGACAGCTTCCCGTGAGTCGGAGCAGGTGATTACAGAGCTGATCCGGGAGATTCCGGAAAAGGTATCCTATGTGATTGTCAATGAGGCAGGAGCTTCCGTCTACTCCGCCAGCAAACTGGCTGCGGAGGAGTTTCCCGAATTTGACGTGGGACAGCGGTCAGCGGCTTCCATTGCCCGGAGACTGCAGGATCCCCTGGCGGAACTGGTCAAGATTGAGCCTAAGGCCATCGGTGTAGGCCAGTATCAGCATGACATGAACCAGAAGAAGCTGGAGGAGACCCTTTTGGGTGTGGTGGAGGACTGTGTCAACAGTGTGGGCGTAGACCTGAATACCGCTTCATTTTCCCTTTTGTCCTACATTTCAGGAATTAGCAAGACCGTGGCGAAAAACATTGTGACCTATCGGGAGGACCATGGACGCTTCACTGCCAGGAAGGAACTTTTGAAGGTCCCCAAGCTGGGGCCAAAGGCCTTCGAACAATGTGCCGGTTTCCTCCGGATCCCCGGAGGGAAGGATCCTCTGGACAACACCAGCGTTCACCCGGAATCCTACCAGGCGGCAAGAGACCTTCTGAAGGCACTGGGTTTTTCCTCCGAGGACCTGACAGGAGGCGGCATCCCCGGGATCAGGAAGAAGGCAGGGGCTGTGGAAAAGATGGCAGAGACCCTTGGCGTGGGTGTGATGACCCTCACGGATATCCTCGATGAGCTGGCCAAACCCGGAAGGGATCCCAGAAGCCAGATGCCGGCCCCCGTTTTGCGGACTGACGTTCTGGAGATGAAAGACCTGAAAGAGGGGATGGTTCTCAAAGGCACTGTACGTAATGTCATAGATTTCGGAGCATTTGTGGATATTGGCGTCCATCAGGATGGCCTTGTTCATATATCGGAGATGTCCAATAAATTTATAAAGCACCCGCTGGAGGTCGTCAGTGTCGGGGACGTGGTGGACGTACAGGTCCTGAGCGTTGACCTGGCCAGGAAACGGATCCAGTTGACCATGAAGATAAAATAGTAAAGGAAAGAGTGATAATATGAGTCGATTACAGGATATCAGTAAGATGAACCTTGCAGATCTTGACCGGCCAGGACAGACAGCTTTAGAAGAGGACAGCATGCTGGAAGAATCCACCACCCCGGAGGGGAATGCAGACATTGACGAGACCGGGCCGGAGGGACCCTCAGCAGAGGAGTCAGAGGAAGCAGCTTCACCAGTCGGTAAGGAAAGCGGTACTACAGCAGAGAATCAGGAGAATGATTCCAGAAAAGAGGAGCCAAAGAAGATGATGGAACCCTCAGGGGAACATTATTATGTGGACGTGGACATTGAGGAGAGCGACCTGGTTTCCTTTATGATCAATCACAGTTACCATCAGCCGATGATGATTCTTGTCACTGTCATTGGTATTATCTGGCCCTTCATGGCCTGGTACAAAGGACAGAATATGATTATCCCCCTGATTGGTGCCGCATGTATCCTGATACTCATGCCTTTCTCGACCATCAGGCAGGCTAAAAAGGCCAAAAAAGTAATGCCGGCTTACCAGGAAGTTTTTCATTATATGTTTGATGAGTGGGGTATGCACCTGGAACTTGGCGGGGAAGCCATCGATGTGGAGTGGAAGAGAGTGACCAAACTGGCAGCTCTGAAATCCCTGCTGGCCATTTATACAGGAAAGAATAATGCTTTTCTTCTTCCCTATAAGGCCATGGGGGCCAGAAAAGAAGAAATCACAGCATTTATTTACCGAATGACCGGAAAGAGAAAATAGAGACGATAATATATGATAATTGAGACGAATAGTGCCCGGGAGACATTCCTCCTGGGCAGAAAGTGTGCCAGGGCTGCCCGGCCGGGAGAGGTTTACTGTCTGCAGGGGGACCTGGGTACCGGAAAAACTGTATTTACTCAGGGCTTTGCGGACGGTCTGGGTATCACAGAACCTGTCAGCAGCCCGACATTTACCATCATTCAGATCTATGAAGAAGGGAGGATTCCTTTCTATCATTTTGATGTTTACCGGATCAGTGATCCCGAGGAAATGTATGAAGTGGGCCTGGATGAATACCTGGAGGGAGATGGCGTCTGCCTGATCGAGTGGGCTGATCTGATTGAGGATTTGCTGCCTGAGACCAGGACGGAGATCCGGATAAAAAAAGACCTGGATCGGGGCTTTGATTTCCGGAGCATCAGCATTGAAAAGCTTGGTCTGCATGAGGAGGAAGACCAGGAGGTGACAGTATGAGAATTCTTGCGCTGGACAGTTCGGGACTTGTCGCGTCCGTGGCCATTCTGGAAGAGGAGACCCTGCTGGCAGAATATACCATTAATCATAAAAAGACGCATTCCCAGACCCTTCTTCCCATGCTGGATGAAATCATCCGAATGACGGAGACGGACTTATCAGAGATTGACGCCATCGCTGTGGCAGCAGGTCCGGGTTCTTTCACAGGTCTTCGCATCGGTTCCGCCACAGCCAAGGGCCTTGGTATGGCTTTAAATAAGCCGCTGGTTTCTGTGCCGACTCTGGAAGGGCTGGCGGCCAATCTGTGGGGACGTAAAGAATACATTTGTCCCATGATGGATGCCCGGAGAAAACAGGTTTACACAGGAATTTACCGCTTTGGCCGGGAGGGCCTGCAGGTGGTGGAAGACCAGATGGCCTGTCCGGTGGAAAAGATTCTGGAAATCTGTCGTCAGCTCAAAGAGGAAATTGTCTTTCTGGGTGACGGGGTGCCTGTCTACCTGGATATCATAGAATCCACCAGAAAAAACCTAAAGGAGCAGCCGGACTGGACTTATGCACCAGCCCATCTGAACCGGCAGCGGGCTGGAGCTCTGGGGAGACTGGCCCTGGACTACCTGCGTCAGGGCCGGCAGGAGAAAGCGGCGGACCATGCTCCCATCTACCTGCGCAAATCCCAGGCGGAGCGTGAACTGAATGCCAGGGGCAGGAGCCTTGATGTATGAATCCCTCAGACTTAAGAAAAAATCTGTCTTCTCCCTGGGAGGAATCCGACGGAAAATGGCTGAATCTGCCTGAGGGGGTAAGCTGTCAGATCCGGGAGATGGTCTGGGAAGACTGCCGGGCTGTCCACAGTCTGCTTCAGGAAGCTTTTCAGAAGGCATGGTCTCTTGAAAGCCTGGAGGAAATGTTTCGCGTACCGGGCTATCTGTGCCTGGTGGCGGCGGAAACGAAAGAAGATGGAGGCAGGATTCATGCTTTTGCCGGTATGAAAAGTGTCCTTGATGAGGCAGACATCACTGATGTGGCAGTCAGGAAAAGTGATCGGGGTCTTGGCCTGGGGACATCCATCTTCAGCTGCCTGATGGAAATGGCAGCCAAAAGAGGGATCCGGCAGGTCTTCCTGGAAGTGAGAGCATCCAACAGGCCGGCTCTGGCTCTCTACAAAAAGACAGGATTTACCCCGGCGGGACTAAGAAAGAATTATTATCAGGATCCGGTAGAAGATGCTCTTCTGATGAAGTGGGGCCAGGCGGCAGATTTTTCTGAGAACGCCGTTATGGGCACCCTTTCAGGATACAAGGATCAATCACAAAAAGTATGACAGACAAAAGTTCAGAATCTGTCAAATATAATCAGATAAAATAAGTGAGGAAATAGGATGCTGGAACTTTGCCTGCTTGGCTGCGGCGGTATGATGCCTCTGCCAAACCGGAAACTGACCTCGCTCATGGCGAGATATAATGGAAGCAGTATACTGATTGACTGCGGGGAGGGGACCCAGGTGGCCATTCGGGAAAAAGGCTGGAGCTTCAAGCCCATAGACGTCATCTGCTTTACCCACTATCACGCGGATCATATCAGCGGCCTGCCGGGGCTTCTTCTGACCCTGGGAAATGCCCAGAGAGAGGAACCGCTTTTGATGATCGGGCCGCGGGGACTGGAAAAAGTGGTTAATGCTCTGCGTGTCATCGCTCCGGATCTTCCCTTTTCCATAGAATTCAGAGAGCTGACAGAGAAAGAGGAAGTCGTGGAAGTCTGCGGTCTGAGGATCCGGGCCTTCCGTGTCAACCACAACGTGGTCTGCTACGGGTACAATCTGGAGATTGACCGTCCCGGCAAGTTTGACCCGGAGAAAGCCAAGGTAAACCAGGTGGAGATGAAATATTGGAGCAGACTGCAGAAAGGGGAGGTTATTGAACTTTCTGACAGGACTCTCACCAGCGACCTGGTTTTAGGACCCGCCCGTAAGGGAATCAAGTGTACATACACGACTGATACAAGACCCACCAGGCTGATCCGGCAGAATGCTTTCAGAGCAGATCTGTTCATATGTGAAGGGATGTACGGAGAGCCGGACAAACAGGACAAGGCCAGGGAATATAAGCATATGACCTTCAGGGAAGCCGCCCGCCTCGCCCGGGACGCTGAGGCAGCCAGGCTCTGGCTTACTCACTACAGCCCCTCTCTGGTGAGACCGGAGGACTATCTGAAAGAAGTCCGCAAAATCTTTCCGGAAACCTGTCTGGGCAAGGATGGAAAGACGACGGAACTGCATTTTGAAGAGGAAACAACCCATGAGGAATGAAGAGACAAAGGATATTGATATCCTTGCCATAGAGACTTCCTGTGACGAGACCGCTGCGGCAGTGGTCAGAAACGGAAGGGAAGTTCTGTCCAATATTATCTACACACAGATTAAACTCCACACAGTTTTCGGTGGTGTGGTGCCGGAGATTGCCTCGAGAAAACATATCGAAAAAATCAATCCGGTCATCGAGACAGCCCTGGCCGAGGCAGGGAAAGACCTCCATGAGATCGATGCTGTGGCTGTCACCTACGGACCTGGACTGGTGGGGGCTTTGCTGGTGGGCGTGGCGGAAGCGAAAGCCCTGGCATACGGAGCGAATAAACCACTGGTCGGAGTCCATCATATTGAGGGACACATCAGTGCCAATTATATAGAACACGAGGATCTGGAGCCGCCTTTTTTGTGTCTGGTGGCTTCAGGCGGGCATTCCCACCTGGTTCTGGTAAAAGACTACGGCGTCTATGAGATTATCGGCCGTACCAGGGATGACGCGGCCGGCGAAGCATTTGACAAGGTGGCCAGGGCCATCGGTCTGGGCTATCCCGGCGGTCCCAAAGTGGACAAGCTGGCCAGGGAGGGAAATCCCCATGCCATAACATTTCCCAGGGCAAAGATTGCCGATGCCCCGGATGACTTCAGCTTCAGCGGCTTGAAGTCCGCTGTACTCAATTATCTCAATCAGGCTCAGATGAAGGGGGAAGAGGTCAACAAGGCCGATGTGGCAGCTTCTTTCCAGCAGTCAGTGATTGACGTTTTGACAGACCATACCATACAGGCCGCCAACAGACTGGGGATTGACAAAGTGGCCATAGCCGGCGGCGTGGCTTCCAATTCAAGCCTTCGCCGGCAAATGAAAGAAGTCTGTGAGAAATATGGAAAAACTTTTTACTATCCATCACCGATTTACTGTACGGACAATGCAGCCATGATTGGTGCTGCAGCCTACTATGAGTTCATCAAAGGACGTCGGTCAGGCTGGGATCTGAACGCAGTTCCCAATCTGAAGATCGGCAGTCGTTGACTGACACCGTGTGAATACAAATCGGAGAAAGAGAGGGAGGCTTATGTCCCGGGAAAAGGTGACAGCGATTGTGCTGGCAGCGGGAAGAGGAAACCGCATGAATTTCAACATACGAAAGCAGTATTTGGAATTGTTGGGCAGACCCATGATCTGCTATACACTGGACGCCTTCGAAGCCAGTTCTGTGGACGAGATCATTCTGATGGTCGGGCCCGGAGAGGAAGACTTTGTCAGAGAGACGATTGTGGAAGCCGAAGGTTACAAAAAGGTGAGAAAGATTGTAACAGGAGGCAGGCAGCGGCACGAATCAGTTTATCTTGGCCTGGAGGCCGGAGAGCCAGAGGGCTATGTACTGATTCACGACGGGGCCAGAGCATTTATTACCTCTGAACTGGTGGACATTTGTATAGAATCAGTTAAAAAGTACAAGGCCTGCATTATGGCCATGCCGGTCAAGGATACCATTAAGATTGTGGACCGTCATGATACAGTGGTTGACACGCCCGAACGCAAGACGCTCTGGCAGATGCAGACCCCTCAGTGTTTTGTATACGATGAGATTCTTCAGGCTTTCAGGAAACTGATTGCCTCCGGTGATCAGACAGGCATCACAGACGATGGTATGGTTATGGAAATGTTTGGGAGCAGAAAAATCCGGCTGGTAAGGGGAAGCTATGAAAATATAAAAATTACAACTCAGGATGACCTGGTTTACGGGGAAGCCATACTCCGGGCCAGGATGAGAGACCAGGCAGGAATCTTTATGTCCGTGGACTGAGAAAGGGTCCCCGGAGCAGGAGCCGGTCAGTGCCATCTGCAGGCTTTCTATACAGAGGATTTGAGATATGAAATGGAATGGTATAATTACAGACAACTACAGTGAGGATGCATTTTTGGATTCTCCTGAAATAATAACCAGTGAAATCGATCTTGATGATGGGACGGAGGCAGAGGAAGAAACAGAGGAAGTGGATCTTGAGGACGATGAGTCTGAATCGGAGGACTCTGAGGATTCCGACCGTCCTGATCATAAGATGGATGCCTGCTCGGTCTGCCGCAGGACAGAGAGCCAGGGGGCAAAGCTGATTCACATGCCCAACGGTATGTCAATCTGTACGGACTGTATGCAGAAATCTTTTGATAATTTCTCTTCCGGTTTCGGGGGAAATGGAATCCAGTTTCTCGACCTGTCCAATATGGATTTTAACAATTTGAGAAATATGAATCTGGGAGACCTGCTTTCGGGGAATATCACTGCCCAGAAGCCCAAACCCAGAAAAGCGAAAAAGAAGAAAAAGAAGGATGCAGAGGCAAAACCTGCACTTTCTCTTAAAAATATGCCGGCACCTCACCAGATCAAAGCCAGTCTTGACGAGTATGTCATTGGCCAGGATTATGCCAAAAAAGTCATGTCTGTAGCGGTGTACAACCACTATAAGAGAGTGATTACCAACACCATGGACGAGATTGAAATTGATAAATCCAACATGCTGATGATCGGTCCCACCGGCTGCGGCAAGACCTATTTGGTAAAGACTCTGGCCAGACTGCTCAATGTGCCTCTGGCCATCTGCGATGCCACATCCCTGACTGAGGCCGGCTATATCGGAGACGACGTGGAGAGTGTTCTCTCCAAGCTTCTGGCCAATGCTGACAATGATGTGGAGAAGGCAGAGACAGGAATTATATTCATCGATGAGATTGACAAGATTGCCAAGAAAAAGAACACCACCAGCCGCGATGTCAGCGGAGAATCTGTCCAGCAGGGGCTGTTGAAACTGCTGGAGGGGAGCGAGGTGGAAGTGCCCGTGGGTGCCAGTTCAAAGAATGCTATGGTTCCCACAGTCATGATGAATACCAGAAACATTCTGTTCATCTGCGGCGGGGCTTTTCCTGACCTGGATCAGATTATCAAGGAGCGGATGACCAAACATTCTTCCATGGGTTTCTCCGCTGATCTGAAAGATAAGTATGACCAGGAAAAGGACCTGCTTCAGTATGTGACGGTGGAGGATATCCGCAAGTTTGGCATGATTCCGGAGTTTATCGGAAGACTGCCGGTGATTTTCACTTTGAATCCATTGACAAAAGATATGCTGGTTGATATTCTGAAAGAACCTAAGAATGCCATTTTGAAGCAATATCAGAAACTTCTTGCATTAGATGAAGTGGATCTTCAATTTGAGGACGGAGCCCTCTACGCCATTGCGGAGCAGGCCATGGAGAAGGACACCGGGGCCAGAGCGCTTCGGTCCATCATTGAGAAATTCATGCTGGACATCATGTATGAGATTCCAAAGGATGACAATATTGGCAGGGTGACAATCACGGAGGATTATATTCGCAATCATGGATTGCCGCTCATTGAGATGCGCCAGTATCTGGCCCATCAGCAGATGATTGAAGACAAGGAGAAAGAGGAGTCTGTTTAGACACTCATTCAAAGAAGGCAGTGAGTGATAGTAACATCGGACCATCTGTATTGAGAGGAAATCAGGGGGGAGTATTTTATGACGATTGATAGAAAGAACAGACTGACAGACAGCAGTGAAAAGAATGTAGAGAATCTGAAGTTTCTCGAATTGCTTTCCATACAGTACCCCAATGTGGCACGGGCTTCCACGGAGATCATCAATTCCAAGGCACTGCTCAACCTTCCCAAGGAGACAGAGCACTTTGTCTCTGATGTCCATGGGGAGTATGAACAGTTCCTTCATATTATGAGGACCGGTTCCGGAGCCATCCGCAATAAGATTGAGGATGTGTTCGGCAACACCCTGAGTGCCAGGGAGAAAAAGAGCCTGGCAGCGCTGGTCTACTATCCGGAAGCGAAGATCAAGACCATGAAGCAGGAACTGTCCCATGAGGACCTCCTGGACTGGTACAAGGTATCTCTCTACCGTCTGATCGGCGTCTGTAAAGAGGCTTCAGCCAAGTATACCAGATCCAGACTGCGGTCGTCCCTCCCACAGGATTTTTCCTATATTCTGGAGGAACTGCTCAGTGAGAACAACCGGGTAGTTCAGAAGGAAGAGTATTATAATGAGATTTTTGATACCATCATCCGCATTGGCCGGGCCGGTGACTTCATCGTGGCCATGGCCAATGTGATACAGAAACTGACGGTCACCAGACTTCATGTAATCGGTGATATCTTTGACCGGGGTCCCGGTCCCCACATTATCATGGAGTATCTGATACAGAACGGAGATAATGTAGACATTCAATGGGGAAACCATGATATGGTCTGGATGGGAGCTGCAGCAGGGCAGAGAGCCTGTGTGGCCAATGTGGTCCGCCTTTGTGCCCGCTATAATAACCTGTCTGTCCTGGAGGACGGTTATGGAATCAATCTGGTGCCCCTGGCCAGCTTTGCCATGGAAACTTATGCTGATGATCCCTGTGAACGTTTTGACATCCATGCTGTAGATGTGCCTGACCCCAGGGAGATCAGCCTGAACATGAAGATGCATAAAGCAATCTCCATCATCCAGTTCAAACTGGAAGGCCAGGTGATTCTGCGCCGGCCGGAATTCGGCATGGAAAAGCGGCTGCTGCTGGATAAGATCAATTATGAGAAAGGAACCATCACCATCGATGGCCAGGAATATGAACTTCTGGATAAGAATTTTCCAACCATCGACCCGGAGGATCCCTGGCAGCTGTCGCCTGCTGAGGAGGATGTGATGCGCCGGCTGGTTCTTAACTTCGGGAACTGTGACCGGCTTCAGGATCATGTCAGGTTCCTGTTTAATAATGGCGCCATGTATCTCTGCCATAATTCCTATCTGCTCTACCATGGTTGTGTTCCCCTGACAGAAGACGGACATTTCAGGAAGGTAAGCATCGGCGGAACGGAATACAAGGGTAAGGATCTCTATGATATCCTGGAGTACTATGCCAGGAAGGGATATTACGAGCAGGATAATCATGAGGAGCATGAATTCGGCAAGGATATCATGTGGTATACCTGGTCCAATGAGAATTCCCCTGTTTACGGCAAGGAAAAGATGGCTACTTTTGAGCGGTATTTTCTGGCAGAGAAGGCTCTGCAGCAGGAGAAAAAGGACTACTATTACACGCTGATTGACAATGAAGAGGTTGCGGATCGTATTCTGGAGGAGTTCGGTATTGATCCGTCAAAGGGACATATTATCAATGGCCATATGCCAGTCCATGCCAAGTCCGGTGAGTCTCCTGTCAAGTGCGGCGGCAAAGTGATGATCATTGACGGCGGCTTTTCCAGGGCATACCAGAGCACAACGGGAATCGCCGGCTACACCCTGATCTATAATTCCAGGGGCCTGCGGCTGGTATCCCACGAAGCATTTACCTCCACGGAAGATGTGATTGAGAAGGAGATCGATGTTCATTCCAGTACGGTAATCCGTGAGTTTTCCTCCCGCCGGGAGAGAGTGGGAGACACGGACGACGGCCGGAAGATGCGGGAGAAGATTCAGGATCTGGAGGATTTGCTTCATGCCTACCGGACTGGTCTGATTCTGGAAAAAGACCGTAAGTTAATATAAATTGAGTATAGAGGCTGCCATGAACAAACGCAGATGCCGTAACCATCGCAGCAGTTTGAATTATAGAGATGAAATTAGGAGGTCAACCGATGATTGAATTATTAAAGACAGGTGCTTATCTGTTGGGGGGCAGGGAACTGGTGGAGGATACCGCAGAAGCTGCAGCCAGACTGACGGACCTGCTGGGAAAGGAGATTCCGTCTAAAGCTGAGGCTGCCAAAGCCACCATCGCTTACGGAATCCTGGAAGACCACAATACATCCGGCAGCATGGACAAGCTTCAGATTCGCTTTGACAAGCTGACATCCCACGATATTACCTACGTGGGGATCATTCAGACCGCCCGGGCTTCGGGGCTGGAGAAGTTTCCCATGCCTTATGTACTGACCAACTGCCACAATAGTCTCTGTGCAGTGGGCGGGACCATTAACGAGGACGATCATATGTTTGGCCTGACCTGTGCCAGGAAGTACGGTGGAATCTATGTTCCGCCTCACCAGGCCGTCATCCACCAGTTTGCCAGAGAGATGCTGGCCTGCGGCGGCGGCATGATTCTGGGGTCTGACTCCCACACCCGCTATGGTGCTCTGGGTACCATGGCCATGGGAGAAGGCGGTCCTGAACTGGTTAAACAGCTGCTTAATCAGACCTACGACATTAATATGCCCGGCGTCATTGCCATCTATCTCACCGGGGAGCCGGTGCGCGGCGTCGGACCGCAGGATGTGGCCCTTGCCATCATCGGAGCCGTCTTCAAAAACGGCTATGTCAATAATAAAGTAATGGAGTTTGTCGGTCCCGGTGTGGAGAAGCTGTCTGCAGATTTCAGGATCGGCGTTGATGTCATGACCACAGAAACCACCTGCCTTTCCTCTATCTGGCAGACAGATGAAACCATCCGTGAATTCTATCAGATTCACGGAAGAGAGCAGGATTACAAGGAATTAAAACCTGGAAAAGTGGCATATTATGACGGCGTTGTCAAGGTGAATCTTTCAGAGATCCGCCCGATGATCGCCATGCCATTCCATCCCAGCAATACCTATACTATTGAAGCAATGAATCAGAATCTGGAGGATATCCTCTATGATTGTGAGCAGAAAGCCCTGGTCAGCCTGGACGGGCAGGTGGATTTCAAACTGAGAGACAAGATCCATCAGGGACGTCTTTATGTGGAACAGGGAATCATCGCCGGCTGTGCCGGAGGAGGTTTTGAGAATCTCTGCGATGCAGCAGATATTCTCCGCGGCCGTTCCATAGGGGCGGACGAGTTTACCCTCAGTGTTTACCCGGCCAGTACACCCATTTTCATGGAACTTGTCAGAAATGGGGCGGCAGCTGACTTTATGGCGGCCGGAGCCATTGTAAAGACCGCCTTCTGCGGTCCCTGCTTTGGTGCGGGGGATACTCCTTCCAACAACAGTCTCAGCATCCGCCATTCCACCAGGAACTTCCCCAACCGGGAAGGGTCCAAGCTGCAGAATGGCCAGATTGCTTCTGTGGCTCTTATGGATGCCAGATCCATCGCTGCCACGGCAGCCTGCAAGGGCTTCCTGACACCGGCCACAGATCTGGATGTGGAGTTCTCAGGCAAGAAATATCATTTTGATTCCAGTATCTATGAGAATCGGGTCTTTGACAGTAAAGGAAAGGCAGATCCCTCTGTGGAGATCAAGTTCGGCCCCAATATCAAAGACTGGCCAAAGATGAGTGCCCTTCCGGAAAATATGATTCTCAAGGTGGTCTCTGAGATTCATGATCCGGTGACCACCACCGATGAGCTGATTCCCTCAGGAGAGACATCTTCTTATCGGTCTAATCCTTTGGGCCTGGCAGAGTTTACTCTCTCCAGAAAGGATCCTTCCTACGTCGGCAAGGCCAAGGAAGTCCAGAAAGCCCAGAAGGCCATTGAGGCCGGGGCGAATCCTGTGAAGGCCCTCCCCGAACTCGAAATGGTTCTGGAAGTGTTGAGGGAGAGTTATCCGGATCTGAACCTGGGCAATACCGGTGTAGGCTCCACAATCTTTGCGGTGAAGCCGGGAGACGGTTCTGCCAGAGAGCAGGCGGCCTCCTGTCAGAAAGTTCTGGGCGGCTGGGCCAATATCGCCAATGAATACGCCACCAAGCGCTATCGCTCCAACCTGATCAACTGGGGTATGCTGCCCTTCCTCATTCCTGAGGGAGACTTACCCTTTGCCGACGGCGACTATCTCTTTGTCCCCGGGGTGAGAGAAGGGGTGGAAAATGCGGCATCCTCCTTCCAGGCCTATGTGGTGAAGGCGGACGGCATCGTGCCTTTCACTCTGACCATGGGAGGTCTGACTGATGATGAGCGCAGGATTATTCTTGACGGATGTCTGATCAACTATAACCGGTCCAGGATGCAGGCCTGAGACAGGTATTTCGATAACAATGTAAAAAGGTAACAAGGTATTTTGACAGAGAAATCATACAGATAAAGGAGTATCGTAAGAAGATGAGAATCTCGGGAAATCAGCTGTTTGTGACAGCCATGAAAAAAGAAGGAGTTGACACGATTTTTGCCTATCCGGGCGGCATGGTCGTCAATCTTCTTGATGCCCTATATGATCATCCAGGGATCGATTTGGTCCTGCCCAGACATGAGCAGGGGGCAATTCATATGGCGGATGGATACGCCCGGGCTACAGGCAAGGTTGGAGTATGCCTTGTCACCAGCGGGCCGGGTGCCACCAATCTGGTTACCGGCATTGCCAACGCCAACTATGACAGTATTCCATTGGTATGCTTTACCGGGCAGGTGTCAGAGCATCTTATAGGAAATGATGCCTTCCAGGAGGTGGATATTGTCGGTGTGACCAGGAATGTGGCAAAGTTTGTCATTATGGTCAGGAACAGGGAAATGCTTGCTCAGAGGATCAAAGAAGCATTTTATATTGCCAAGTCCGGCAAGCCGGGTCCGGTTCTTGTGGATCTGCCCACGGATGTGATGGCTGAACTGGGATCCACATCCTATCCCACCAACGTAAATATCCGGGGTTACAAGCCCAATAAGGGAGTTCACATCGGTCAGCTCAAGAAGGCCATTACTCTGATGAAGCGGGCCAAAAAGCCTATGTTTCTCATCGGCGGCGGCGTTAATCTGGCCGGAGCGCAGGAGGAGATGACCACCCTGGCAGAAAAACTGGATGTCCCGGTCATCACCACAGTCATGGGCAGGGGCGCCATTGCCACGGACCATCCTCTTTTTATCGGAGATATCGGCATGCATGGATCCTATGCTGCCAATAAGACGGCCAATGAAGCGGATCTGATCTTTGCCATCGGCTGCCGTTTTGGCGACAGGGTGACGGGAGAAGTCAAATACTTTGCTCCCAACGCAAAGATTGTCCATATAGATATTGAGTCTGCCTCCATCTCCAGAAATGTCACTGTGGATATCCCCATTGTTGCCGATGCCAAAGCTGCCATCGGCAAGATCCTTGAGCACACCCAGCCTATGAAGCACAGCCGCTGGATCAAGGAAGTCAAAGGATGGGAGGAGGAGCACCCTCTTACCATGAAGGTGAAAGAGGGCGTCAGCCCCCAGAAGATTATCGAGACTCTCAATGAACTCTATGCAGACAGAGATACCGTTTACACCAGTGACGTTGGGCAGCATCAGATGTGGGCCAGTCAATACCTGCGCCTGGATGCCAGACACCGGCTTTACCAGAGCGGCGGCCTGGGAACCATGGGGTTCGGCCTGCCTTCAGCCATTGGCGCCCGGATCGGCATGCCGGAAAAATCTGTGGTCTCCATCAATGGAGACGGCGGTTTTCAGATGAACATTCAGGAGATGGCAACAGCAGTCTGTCAGGAACTGCCCCTGGTCATTCTCATTTTCAATAACACCAAGCTGGGTATGGTACGCCAGATGCAGACTCTTTTCCTGAAGAAGCGATATATGATTACCTGTCTGGCCTGTCACAAGTCATGCCGTGGCAAATGTGATCTGCCCGGCCATGAATGTCCGGAATATACGCCGAATTTTGTCAAGCTTGCCGAGGCTTACGGCAGCAAGGGCTATCGGGTGACTGAAGACAGCCAGCTGGCAGATACGATTCTGGAAGCCAGGGAGTATGCTGAAACCAATAACAAACCGGTAATTATTGAGTGCATCGTATCACCGGACGAGCTGGTGCTGCCCATGATCAAGGGCGGGGCAAGCTTTGATGATATTATGCTGTAGGAGGGGAAGACATGAGAGAATTAGATACCACAAAAAAGAAACGATGGGTCTCCCTCTATGTGGAGAACCGCATCGGTGTCCTGGCCCGTATTTCCGGTATGATGTCCGGAAAATCCTACAACATTGACAGTATCACAGTCGGAACCACAGAGGATCCCACCATCTCCAGGATGACCATAGGGCTTTCCTCAGACGATGCTACCTTTGAGCAGATTAAAAAACAGCTTAATCGCTGCGTCGAGGTGATCAAGCTTAATGATATCACCGACGCCTCCGCCCACATGAAGGAAATATTGTTTATTAAGATTCATGATTGTTCAGAATTTGAGAAGGGAGAGATCTTCCGTATTGCCCAGGTCTTCGGTTCCAAACCCATTGACTATGGCATTAACAGTGTCCTGCTGGAAAATGTCAGCACCGAAGGCCGCAACAATGACCTGATTGCTCTTCTCCAGAAAAAGTTCGACAACGTGGAGATCGTCCGGGGCGGCATTGTTGCCATAGAGTCCATCAGTATGATCGACCGCTAGGGATTTTAGTGAAAAATATTAACGATAATTATTAATTATGTTAAATATTAGTATCATTTGTATGATATGATAAAAGAGAAGTTCTGCAGGAGGAAGAGAAGGGCCTGCGGCTCCCTCTTAAAAAGAACAGAACTGACGGCTGCAAAACGACCATACATAATAAAGGAGGAAAACTATGAAAAAGAAATTATCTATGATGCTTGCGGTAATGGTGCTTTTTAGTTTACTGTCAGTATCCGTATCTGCCGCCAAGCCGCCTGTAAACAAGGGAAAGAAAATGTATGTGACAGGAACCAAGCATTTCCTTGCTCTTCGCAAAGCACCCGCTTACAAAGACTCCAACATTAAGGCGAAGCTTTACAATGGCCAGAAGGTCAAGATTACAGGTTCCTGGAAGGGTAAATATGTAAAGGTTTACTCCTACACCAGAAAGAAATCCGGATATGTTGACGGAACTTATCTTAAGTCTAATTCCGGAAAGATTAAGACAGTAAGAAAAGTAAAGCATTTCCTCGCTCTGAGGACAGCGGCTGCCTACGATGATGACAATATCATCGGCAAAATGTACAATGGCGACGAGGTTCGCGTGATCGGAAACAAAAAAGGAAACTATGTATGGGTTTACTCTTTTGATCTGGAGCGCAGCGGTTATGTCAACAAGAATAACATCAAATAAAGACAGGGATTCTATCTAACACATCCGTACAGAAAAGAAACAGATTGTCAGTCAGATACCATAAGGTTTGACAGGTAAATGATACTGCCGGCCGGAACGTGACGAAAAGGACTGCATAAGCAGAACTTTCCGCCATGTTCCGGCCGGTTTTCTTTTTGCAGGATAAAAACAAATTGACAAAATATGACAGAAATGATAGTATCAACCATAAATAACCATATTTTTACAGTTTTAATACTCGTGGCCTCGCATGACCATGGGAAAGGAAAGGAGTGATGGCATGCCTGCTTTATGACGGACATATGGGAATCCCACCAGCGTGAAAGTGTTATTCTGATTTGCCCAAAACTATGATTCTATGAATGTCCGGGGCAGCCGATAAAAATGGAGCCGAGATTGGATGAGAAACAGGAATGGAGGATGTCTGGGACATAGAAAGGCGGAAATGTGAAAATAATAGGCAGAAAGCTGGCTGTTGTGCTGATTGTCATCGCAATGTCTTTGTGCAGTCCCGGCACTACCCTTGCAGCAGAAGCAGCTAGAGACATTTACGCTCAGGAAAAGATCAACAGGAATACAATCAGTCTGAGAGGGCGGACAGAAGAGAGAATGCATAAGCTGAAAGCATACAGTGAAGAGAAGAAGTCAGGGGAGAAGGCCTCTGATGAAGAGAGAAAGAATACACAGCAGCCAAAAAAGTCCGCGGGGGATGACAGCGCCTCCGCTAATTCTGTGTCCATGGACGAGGAAGAATCGGAGCCAGAAGCGTCCACCGAAAGCCTTCCTGATCAGGGGACGGAAAAGACAGAAGACAAAGGAGATACCAGTCAGGAAACGACCAGAGAGGAAAGGGAAGACAGTGAGGAGAAATCCGATGAACATACCGGGGAGAAAGAGACTTCCGGGACGGAAGAGAAGGACTCGGAAGCAGAGGCTCAGCAAGGAACGGAAGAACAATCCGGCGAAGAAGAGGATAGAAGGGCTCAGGATCAGCCTTCCACTGGGGACAGCAGCCAGACCGAACCCAGTGAGGATGACGTCAGATCTGATGATTCCGGGGAGCCTGGGCAGGAGAGGGAATCCAGCCAGGAGAAGCCTGCAGAGACTCCTTCGACGGAGACCATCAAGCCTAGGGAAGGAACCGGCGTTTTGAAATCTGCCAACCCCTCTGCCAGGCATGACGTGACCATGCCCGACCGGACCAGCCACTACTTTCTGCTGCAGAAGGAAAGCGACGGAGTCGCTGATGTCTCGGACCCGGATGTGAAAGTGGTGACCTCGGAGAAAGAGGCAGCCCGCTATATTTTCTCAGAGTACCCTGACGGTACTGCCTATAATTTCTCCCCCACCATGACGAAGGAGACAGAGATCCGGGTCGGCGGAGGCAGCGGCGGCGGTGTCAGCCTGGACAAGGTGGAAAATGGAATATACGAAGAATTCGGCGAGTTAATCCGTAATACCAGACAGGGGCACATCGTGTCCAAGGTATTTGACCTGAACCGTTGTTCCACAGCACCCTATGCCATCTACACCAATGTGGGAAGCTGGTTTGATCCCAAAACTCAGAAAAGCTACAAAGTGGATATGAAGATGAGTGTGACAGGGGCCCTGTATCCGGATGAAGAAACTCGAAATGAACTGTCTTATCACAATATGACAGCACCTTATGTAGGGTTTACGGACATGAACATCGGCATTATCACTTCCATGACCGACGATGTGGATGTCACACTGGATTTCTTTTACCACGGGACCGAGGATAAGATCGAAGGGATCAAAGGAATCCTGGAGTTTATAGATATTGATGCCCAGCAGGGCGTTGATTTTGGAAATGGGATTGAAAAGGTAATCCTTTTTAATACCGGGAGTTCCCTGATGCAGTATGCACCGGGTCTTCTGCCCGACTCCAAAGGATACGTCTCCTCCCAGACCAAAGAGAATCTTGACATGAACAATATGGACACAACGGTCATGGGCCTTTTTTCCGGGAATGGTGTGCACTGCCGGTTTACTCTCTGCAAGTGTGATCAGCTGGATACGGGCGGCAGGGCCAAATATGCCGTACCCGGGGGATATGGCATCCCGGTGGCCAGCAGTCTGGAGGAAGCAATCTGTTACTACTATTCCAACAGCACGGGATTCATGGGGATTCGAACGGATATCAAATTGGTTTCTCCGCCGGACAGTCTGCAAAAGAGCGTTTATCCCGGAGAGATTGAACAGAAGAATTCAACGGTATCTGACAGGACCCTCCTGCTGAAAAATATAAAGGATCCGCTGACTTTTGTACTCACTTCAGGAGTAAATATGACACCTGATACAGAGACTGCCAGATATAAGACCTATACGATTACCGACAGGATTGATCCGCTCTTCCATGTGACCGCCGTAAAAGTATATGCTGCTGAAGCATCCGGGTCTGGCGGCGATGACCGGGAAGATGTCAGTGCACTCTTTAAGATGAGCCTGAAAGAGGAAGAAGGAAAAGGAACAGAGGTGACGGTGGCAGCGGAACCTTCTCTCTTAAAGGAGGATCGGTTTTACGGACGGGTCTATTATGTCCATATCGGCGTGGCTGTAAAAAGCCAGGAAGTTCTTAAGAAGGAAGGAATCTCCCTGGAGGATTATTACCAGAAAGATAACAGGTTGGGAAGGACTTTTGAAGACAAGGATTTTCGGGGAACATACTCGGTGGAGAATGAAGGAAAGCTGAGAGTCTCAGATCAGTTTGATCTCATCACGGAGAGGGAGAGTCCCCCTGATGTGGTGACCCTGGCATTGGCAATCGGGCTGAAGAAGCTGGATGGGGAATCAGGAAGTCCCGTAAAAGGGGTAGTCTTCGGGCTGTTTCCCGGAAGGGATGTAAAAGAGTATTCCAGAGAGGACGCAATCTGCCTGGCAGAGACAGATGAGCAGGGAATGGCACTTTTGGAAGCGGGTGACCGAGGGACCTTTTACCAGGAAAAATACGGGGACGGGCCTTACTGCATTAAGGAAGTTTCAGTCCCTGATTCCATGAAATATGTCTGGGACATCGACCGCAGCTGGGTTTATACCATCCCTTCCCTCAAAGATCTGCAGCCGGGGGAACTCACCTTGGAAAAAGTGGATGGCACCAGGACATTGACCAACGAAAACCGAGTGATTCCCAAAGGCCGTGTGAAGGTTTATAAGACCTGCAAAGATACCGAAGAATTGATAAAGGGTGCTGTATTTACTCTGAGTCAGTGGTCGGAAGAAAAACAGTCATACCAGCCTTTTGCTGATCTTGTGGAGAGCACAGACGATCTCGGCCGACTGGTATATACCAATAAAGACGAGATACTCTGTACCATGGATAATCTGGGCCGTTTTAAGCTTCAGGAGACACAGGCCCCCAAAGGCTGTGTGCTGACGGGGCAGGAATGGATTTTCCTGGCCGATGGAAAGCAGGGTGATGAAAGTCATGAATTCACCTATGAGTTGCTTTCATCCGGTAAAAAAGAGAAGGGTCATGTATCCTGCAGAAATTCACTGCAGAAAGCCATATTGAATATCTTAAAACAGGACGATGAAGGAAGCTTTGTTGAGGGAGTGACCTTTCAGGTCATTGCTGCTGAAGATATCTATGCTCCCTGGAATCTGAACGAAAAGGGAAAGCCGCTGCCTGGCGCAGAAGCCCTGGTGACCAAAGGTACACTGGTGGATCAGATTACGACGGGGAAAGACGGAAGAGGAAGGAGCAGCCAGGGGCGGGAACTCTACATTGGCTCTTATGAGATTAAAGAAGTGACGGGTGCAGCCGGCCACGTGATGGGAAAAGAAAGTTACTTCATGACAATGACTTATGGTCTGGATCAGACAGAAAAGTATCTGAACTATCAGCTGCTGGCCAGCAACAGTATCATGAGACCCTCATTTTCGGTGGCCAAGCTGGCCGATAAAACAAGAAATCCCGAAGGGAAGACTGTGAAATATGACAGCGATACCGGAAGATATGTCGAGAAGAAAATCGCCGGCCAATATGCGGCAGGAGAGACAGTGGATTTTATCATTCATATCACCAATACAGGGAACACGCCTCTCTATCAACTGGAGGTCACTGATGATATGGATAAGATCAACAAAGAGTACGGCTATAGTCTATCGCGGTTTATCAACATGGAGACAGCATCTTTCCAGATTCCTGATTCCGGTTATATCAGGACCCGGAAGGGAGAAAAGGCAAAAGTATATTTCTTTGAAAAAAGTCGCCTGAAAGTGATGATCAGCAAACTGGATGAAGCAGACAGTATAGAACTGCATGTTTCAGGGAAAATATACCACAACGCCAAAGACGGTTATCAACTGGAGAATGAAGTCTATGTGTCGGCCAAATATAACAACAGGGAAGAAAAAGAGGAGCGCCACCTTGTGGATGTCCCTGTGGACTATCTCCTTGACGGAGAAGGGAACAGTCTGGTCAGGGATCATGATTATCTGCAGATTCCCGGCCGGCCAGACAGCAATGTTCTGAAAATGGCTGATCGGACCAGCGGAATCAGGATCTCTGATGGATCAATGGCTGGAGGCAGTAAGATTCCCGGGATTTATAAAGCCGGGGAAAAGGTGAATTTTCATATCACCATCAAAAACACAGGAACTGCACGCCTGAAAAATATTCGGGTCAAGGATGTGATGAGCCAGCGCCTTGCTGCTGTGACCGATCCCCGGACAGCCTCCTTTGTTCTGGGAGATACAGGTGAGACGGAAAAAGAGTTGGAGACTTCCGCGGGAAGAAAAGTCAAAGCAAAACTGATTCAGCCTGATGAGCTGCTCCTCTGCGGCAGTGAAGATGAGAAGTCGGGGGAGGACAGACTTTACAGCGGAGATTATGTGGAGGTGATCTACCAGGCGACCATACTCAGAGACACAGCCAATATGTACGATTTGGCCAATGATGTTCTGGTAAACAGCATGTACTATGACGGTGAATCTGACCGGCCGGCTGATGAGAGTAAGGACAGGGATAAGATAGAAGTTCCCGGCCGGACAGAAGCGAAGGCAGCCAAGCTGGCAGACCGGACCAAGGGTGCTGTCCTTGATCATGGCCGATACCGGGCAGACAGTAAGATCAGCGGCGTCTATGAAAGCGGTAGTCAGGTAACCTATAAGATTACGGTGACCAATAGTGGAACAGCCAATCTTTACAGACTGATTCTGACAGATCAACTCAGTGCAGGACTCCAGGAAGCCCTGGACATGAAGACGGTTTCCTTCAAAGAAGGAAATTACCGCACTTCGGCAGGAAGAACAGTCCGGTCCAGACTCATGGAGCCTCAGGTTCTGATGATGGACTTCCTGGCTGCAGGTGACAGCGTCGATGTTCTTCTGCGTGGGAAGGTTCTGGAAAAACAGGGAAATCTGTTTGACCTTGAAAATGTCGTGACCCTCGAAGCACATAGTATCAACGGAAATGAGGACGAGATCCAGGCCTTTGAGGAGCAGGAGAAGAAAGAGCAGAAGAGTTATATTCTGACCTACCATTCCAACTGGGAGACCCAGGAAGAGGAGAAAGATGGAGAGACTCCCTGCAAGGCAGGGGAAGACCTCCATGTCAATGGGTGCAGTTTTGTCAGAAAAGACTATCTGTTTGCCGGATGGAATACAAAGCCGGACGGATCTGGTGACAGCTATGGCCCGGATGCCGTGTTTACCATGCCTGAAGCCAATGTGGATCTCTATGCCCAGTGGTCCAAAAAGCCGGTGGATGCGAGAAAGGAAAAAATCTGCAGACTCATCTATGACTCCAATAATATCAGAGAGCAAAAAGACTATGATGTGGAAAATCCCGGCATGCCTGAAAGTATCATGACGGTGGATGAGAATCATTTTATCTATCCGGGATGGACTTTTGTGGGCTGGAACACCAAGCGTGATGGGAGCGGAGAAGGATATAATTCAGGGGATGCAGTGAAGCTTCCTGATCATGACCTTTATCTTTATGCCCAATGGCTGAGGGACAGTTCTTACACGCTGACTTATGATGCCAACAATGGTTCCGGTCAGAAAAGGAGAGACAGTGAGACACCTTGTGCCCGAGCCTCGGTTGTCAATCTGGATGGAAATGATTTCATCTATGAGAAGGACGGCAGATCCTATGAATTTCAGGGATGGAACAGCAGACCTGACGGTTCCGGCGATCTTTTGATGCCTGGGGAGACAAAAGAGATGAATACAGACGTCGTCCTTTATGCCCAGTGGAAGGAAAGACCGGCAGAGGATCCTGGATCAGATTTGTACTGCTTATATTATCACGCCAATAATGGCACTGTGGATTATTCGGTGGATGCACAGACACCGGCAGGCAAGGAAAGAGAAGTGGATATCGATGACAACCATTTCACCTTTGACCTGTCATCTTTCCAGGGATGGAATACCAAGGCGGACGGGTCCGGCAAATCCTATGAGGCCGGCAAAACATTAATCATGCCCGGTCATGATGTCCATCTTTATGCTCAGTGGAAGGATAATTCTGTCAGACTGATTTATCATGCCAATATGGATGGCGAGGAAGACCTTATTATCGAGGACGCTCAGACACCTGCTGCCAAAAAATCCACAGTCCGGACGGATGGTGCCATGTTTGATTATACAGGATACCATTTCAACGGATGGAATGAAAAAGCAGACGGAAGTGGTAAGAGTTATCGCCCGGGCGTGGAGATCTGCCTCGAAGAAGATAAACATCTCTATGCGCAATGGACATTATCTCAGGAGAAATACCGTATAATTTATCATTCGGCCTATCCCAAAAAGGGAGATGGCCAGGGACAGGATATATTGATGGCAGACCTTTCTGAGACAGATGGAGAGACTCCCTGCTTCGCCCATACATACATTGGAATCAATGAGAATCATTTTGCGATCCCGGAAGGGTACTGCTTTGCGGGCTGGAATACCAAAGAGGATGGAAGCGGCATTTCCTGCCAGCCTGAAGACCAGTATGCCATGCCGGCAGCCGATGTTCATCTGTATGCACAATGGACTGCTGTAGATTCCGGCCAGGGACAGGGTGATGATCCGGCAGGTCAAAGTCAGGGTGATGACCAGGAAGAGACTGTGGATCCGAACCTTCCATCGGCAAAAGATTATGTTCTTGATACCGTGGAACAAGAATATCAGAGGGTGGAGACATCCACATTTGAGGAGGTTGTAAAGGAAGCCAGGAAGACCATGCCGATCCCTGCCACAGAGGAGATGACAGATCAGGACCATATTAACATACCGGGAAAAGGGGAGGCCAGTGTCGCAAAACTGGCTGACCGGACAGAAGGAACTGTTCTTTCCGGGGGCCGCTACAAAGGGACCAGGATTCCCGGAGTCTACACCAATGGAGATACCGTAGATTTCTCTATCACAATCACCAATACCGGGACCGCAGATCTCCATGATATTATGGTGAAAGATGTTCTCTCAGAAGATCTCAGAAAATATCTGGATGAAAAAACGCTGGTTTACAGTACCGGGAATGTGACTTCAAAGCAGAACGACAATATTTCCGTCAGTGAAGTGAGCGGGGAGGAAGGAGCAGTCACTCTGAAACTGGATCATTTAAGAAAAGAGGATCAGGTTGTGCTCCATCTGTCAGGAAAAGTATCAGGAGTCAGAGAACTCTTGTCCGGCCTGGCCAATAACGTTCATATTTCAGGGAAATACATCAGCCTGGGCGAAGATGGGAAGAAGACTGGTATCTATATTGATGATACGGAGAAATGCCATGACACAGATATCATAGGAGTAGGAGCTCCCATTCTGGTCGTATCCAAACTGGCTGACAGAACCAGAGGAGTACTGTTGAAAGATGGAAGACTCAGCGGCAGCAGACGGTCCGGCACATATCGAAAAGGTGATCCTGTTACCTTCACAATTCGCGTGACGAACAGAGGATCTTCGCCTGCTCTCCATGTGACGGTGGAGGATGTACCTTCCTCAAAATTATCTGACATGGTCAGCTTAAAAGGATTCAGCTGTAGTGCCGGAAATACATTGAATTCTGTAGAGGGTAAAAAAGTCTTGCTGGAGAAGGCAGAATCCGGGAAATTGGTACTGGATCGACTGGATGGAGGAGATTCGGTTTTAATCTATTACTTTGGAACCATCCGGAAAAATGCAGAATCTTCCTTCAATCTGGTTAATAAAGTGACGGTAGGAGGAAGCTATCCCAATGGGGAAGAAATAGAGAAAACAGAACTGATGCAGGATTCTGATCAGATTAATATTTCTGTGGAAGAGAAAAGTGAACAGGCAACGGATTCCTCGTCCTACCGCAGGACGGATCCGACGGATCGTGGTACGGTAAATCATCCCAGATCTTCTGACAGAGAGGAAAAAACCAGCTCCTCTGTCAAAACCGGTGACCGCAGCCAGCCAGAGAAATACATGATTCTTGCAGCCTTGTCTCTTCTGGTTATTCTAATTATATCCATGATATACAGGAAGTCAAGAAAGTAGAAATTCAGGGGAGACCCGTCAGTTTAAACGGGTCTCCCGGCAGATTATCCGATTTTCCCTTGCAGAAAGAGGCATTTTTTCTAAAAAAAATAAATAAATATTTATTATATTTTTAAACAATGTTATAATAATTTAAATTGTCGGCAGACAATAGTCTGTCTATAAGAGATACCGTGAAGATGAGAGAGCATATCACAAAGTATGGAGTATACTTTAGGAGAAAGGAGATCAGAAAACTGCATGAGTAATTTAAAGAAAAAGAATGGAGCACTTTTTCTTGCGGCAGCCCTTTGTTTAGTCATGATGCTGTTGTTTTCCTCTAATGTGGAAGCAAAGAGGAAAAAGGTCGTCAAAAAGAGAAGTCCGATTATAAAGAAGACTCTCTATGTTGGCAGCAAGACTGCGGCAAAAGTGAAAATTTCCAATGCCAGGAACAGCAAAAAGACCATTTGGCGTGTAGTCACTAAAAGCAAATGTATTAACAAGATTGCTTTGAATAAGAATTCGATTAAATTTTATGCCAGCAAAACCAGGGCTGGAAAATATGAAGTCTGTGCTTTCAAGGTGATAAAAAAGACAAAAAAAGAGATCCAATATCGGATGATCCCGATTCGGATTACCGTGATAAAGAAAGCCCAGAGTACAACTGCAAATAAAAGCACAACAAGTACAACTGCAGCGACAACAACAGCATCAAAACCAAGCACAACAGCCTCTGTTTCCGGGACTAAAACGGGAATCAGCGGGACTATGCATGGAAAATACGGTGTATTTCTTGGTCTGGAGAGTGATGAGATCTCTAAGCTTGATTCATATGATACTGTAGTTATAGAACCGCAGGAATTTACTGCCAGCCAGGTGGCAGGCCTGAAGGCCAAAGGAAAGACGGTGCTGGCCTACCTGAATGTGGGAGCTATCGAGAAGAACAGGTCCTACTATAACACTTTTAGTAATATCACATTGGGAAGCTACGATGGCTGGCCTAATGAACGATGGATCAATGTTGCGGATGTCAACTGGCAGAATTATGTGGTGAATACTTTGGCAAAACAGTACATTTCCATGGGATTTCAGGGATTCTATGTTGATAATCTGGATGTGTATTACCACTTCGAAACAGCTGCGATCTACAATGGCAGCCTCTCTATCCTGAAGAGACTGATGGCTTTCAATCGGATTATCATGGTCAACGGTGCTGATCTACTGATCAGGAGACTGATTGCAGCAGGAACCGTGCGGAATTATCTGAATGTCATCAACCAGGAAGAAGTATTTTCCACGAACGATGGCGACGTTCAGGATAGTGACGATACAGAGGATTATAAAGAATATCTGGCACTGGCTAAAAGTAAAGGCCTGATCATCTGTCTTCTTGAGTACGGAACCAACAGTGCGGTTCTGTCAAGGATTCAGACTTACGCAAACCAGAATGGCTTCTTCTACTACTATGCGCCAGACCGCAATCTTGAATAAACAGCCGTAATTGATGGATAATCTTTCATGTTGATTTAGTTTATTTCAGGAAATGCTGAAAATATATGAAGATGAGATGACAGAAAGAGGGCTGCCACGAAGGCAGCCCTCTTTTAATCATTTCATAACACGATAAATGTGTCAGATTCAACTACATAAGTTTACGAAACATAGCCTCGAAGTCCTCGAGGGAAGCACGCTTCGGATTGCCGGGCTCGCAGGCATCAGCTGCTGCGGACTCGCACAGGAACGGAAGATCCTCTTCCTTAAGAGCCTCAAGCTTAGTCGGGATTCCAACGTCAACAGATAACTGCTGAACAGCGTCGATGGCTGCCTGACGATATGCATCAGCATCCATTCCTTCTGTGTCAACACCAAATGCCTCAGCAATGTACTTGAACTTGTCACCTGTGGTCTCTTTGTTGAAGTCCATAACGATCGGAAGCATCATAGCGCAGGCAACACCATGAGGTGTGTCATATACAGCGCCCAGTGTATGCGCCATAGAATGAGCGATTCCAAGACCTACATTGGAGTATGCCATAGCGGTAACATACTGAGCAAGAGCCATACCCTCACGTCCGTCAGGATCGTTCTCAACAGCTGCGCGGAGATTCTTAGCAATCAGCTGGATGGACTTAAGGTTGAGGCAGTCAGCAAGCTCCCAGGCACCGGCTGTGGTGTAACCTTCGATGGCATGGGTAAGAGCGTCCATACCAGTGGAAGCGGTGAGACCCTTAGGCATGGAAGCCATCATATCGGGATCTACAACAGCAACATCAGGGATGTCGTTGGGGTCTACGCATACGAACTTACGCTTCTTCTCAACGTCTGTGATAACGTAGTTGATGGTGGACTCAGCGCCTGTACCGCCTGTGGTAGGAACAGCAATTGTGAATACAGTACGATTCTTTGTGGGGGAAAGTCCCTCAAGTGAACGAACATCATAAAACTCAGGATTGTTTACGATAATACCAATGCCCTTACCGGTGTCCATGGAGGAACCGCCACCGATGGTGATCATGAAATCTGCGCCGGAGGCCTTGTAAGCATCAACACCATGCTGAACGTTTTCGATCGTCGGATTCGGCTTAATATCGGAATAAAGCTCAAATTCAATACCGTTCTGCTCAAGAAGATCAGTAACCTTCTTTGTTACGCCGAATTTAATCAGGTCAGGATCGGATGCTACAAAAGCTTTTTTAAATCCCTTGGAAGCTACGATTCCAGGAATCTCATTGATTGCGCCATGTCCATGATAAGATACACCGTTAAGGACAAAACGATTTACTGCCATAATAAATACCTCCTTTGAAATCAGTTAATATTAAATGAAAATAATATTAACAAAAAAATATCATTACTGTCTTATTATACAAGATTTTTAACATAGTTAAAAGAGAAAATATTTAGTATTATAGTCATATTTTATGATAAAACTATACGGCATATGCAGTTTTTCCAAAGAAAGACAAAAAAAGACACAGCCTATGTCAGGATTTCTCCTGGCTGCCAGCCTGGAGAACCTTCTCCATATCTTCGGGAATCGGCGCTTCAAAAGACATGGTTTTCCCACTGATGGGATGTCTGAAAGAAAGTCTTCTGGCATGAAGCGCCTGCCTTGAAATCTGTTCCATATCCGGATTATAGAGGTAATCCCCGATTAAAGGATAACCGATGGCTTTCAAATGGATACGAATCTGATGGGTGCGGCCGGTCTCCAGATTCAGAGAAAGCAGAGTGTAGTCCCCGCAGCACTTTTCTGTCCGGTAGTGAGTCACGGCCCGCTCCCCGTTTTCCACATCAACCATACGCTCAATGATACTTCCGGGTTTTCTTCCTAAGGGGATGTCAATCCTGCCGCAAGAAGGAAGAACACATCCTTTGACGATAGCATTATATTCCCGGCAGACTTCATGACGGATACTCATATCTGACAGGATACTGGCACTGACATGGTGTTTGGCAACCACCGTCACACCCGAAGTATCTCTGTCCAGACGGTTGCAGCATCGAAAGACAAAAGGACGGTCCTGGCGGCTGTAGTAGAAGGCCAAAGCATTGGCCAGCGTATTGTCAGTGTTTTTTGCTGAAGGATGAGTGGGCATCCCGGCCGGTTTATTGACCACCAAAATGTCCTCATCTTCATAAAGTATTCCAAAATCAAGCCCTACCGGGAAAATATCCGAGCTTTTTTCTTCTTTGATTAGAATTGTAAGTACCTGGCCGGCTTGAACTTTTTCCGGAAAATATGCCGGCTGGCCGTTAAGAAGCACACAGCCGGGCGTCTTCTTTAATTCAATCATGTTCTGGCGGGAATACCCCTTTCTGCGAAGAACCTGACGGATTCGACGGCCATCATCCTCCTGCCCGATCTCATATTGGATTTTTCGAACTACAGGCATGCTGTTACCTCTCTCTACTCAAGATTATATCTGGTATTTTCTCAAAACCTGATTTACAAAACATCGGTCCAAAAAAGGTCAATTTGCGAATAGTGTACCATGACAAAATCAATTCGGCAATGAAACATCGCCTGTTTTGAAGCAGACCTGCTGCTGCTTTAAGGTGCCGCTGTATATGCTGGGATTTATTAAACCTGAATTCATATAGAGTGTCCCTTTGATAAAAAATAGCACATAGATTTTATAGAATGAAAGACATGTTTGTGATATAATAATACATAATTCTTGCTGGGAATTATGAAAAAATAACAGATTTCAGTTATTATTCAGCAAATGTAAAACACCTTCTGTTTCATTTTTGTGGATGCCTGCAGAATTATGATGAGACGCAGGAAGAAACATTATGAAAGAGTATAAAGGGAGGAGCAGAATGAGAAAACAAAAACGAAGTGATGCACCGATGGGCAAAAGAGTATTGATCCTGATTATGGTACTGGTACTCGGCTTCACAGGCCTGATGCCTGGATCCAGGCCGCTGCAGGCTGAAGCTGCTGACAGTTCCGTGGAGAAATGGGGAGTTTTTATTGGTGAATGCATCCATGGGAACAGGGCTAAAGTACAAAAATATAAATACGTTGTCATCGATGCCCAGTTTTATACAAAAAATGAGATTAAAAGGCTCAAGCTGGGCGGGAAAAAGATATATTCTTATCTGAGTATCGGTTCCCTGGGTTCATATCGAGGCTACTTCAATACATTTAAAAAATATCTGATGGGAGATTACGATAACTGGTCAGAAGAACAGTGGGTAGACGTCTCCAAAAAGCCATGGCAGGATTTCATCATCAATAAGCTGGTGACCAGTTTCCAGAAGAAAGGCATCGACGGGGTATGGATTGACAACACAGATGTATATTACGAATACCCTAAAAAGGCTATTTTCAATGGCCTCGTTAAAATTCTGAAGCGGATCCGCAAAAAAAATTTACCGATCTTTATCAACGGCGGAGATGTGTTTGTTTCAGAACTTCTGGATTCAGGAAACAAAAAGCTGATTAAGGGAATTATGCAGGAAGAGGTTCTCACAAGAATCGCAAATTATTATAAAAGCAGATTTGCCATTCAACTTCTGGACGATCGGAGATATTTTATGGAGTATTGCCGCAGAGTGAAAAAAGCCGGTCTCAGCGTGGCACTGCTGGAATATTCGAAGAATGCCTATGTAAAAAAGGTAATTCGCAAGTTCTGTAAAAAGAACGGATATACCGTCTATATCGCCAACAATGTTCAGCTGCATTAAATGGAGCTGGTGCAAAAGCAAACAAAAAACGTGGCAGCCGCATTAAAGCGGCTGCCACCTTGACTTAAAAGGCAACAATACCCATATCCTGTGTTGTGTCAGTTGTTGGCATCTGTGCGTCTGATGACGGACTTAAGATCAGTCCGTCCCAGAATGCACAGACACCACCAAACGACAAACACGTAGGACATGGGGATCCTTGTCTTTATCTCAAGTTCCTGAACCGCTTTATATAGGACAGCCCCTTTCAAAATCGAGGTGAGGGGACATGTCTCGCCTGCCGGCTCGGTCGGTGCTCCTGCTGCGCAGGGTCGTCCACCGGACGACCGCACCCCACGACCTCTGCTGTCTAATGAAAAAGTGAATAAAAAAAGGACTTTGCAAAAGCAAAATCCTTTTAAAATCGAGGTGACGGGACTTGAACCCACGGCTAGACCTTAAAAAACCGCATGGTTAAGCCATATTTGAGATTTTAGTTTGAGTACCTTTGAGTACCTTTTATAGACAGATTTTTACAATTAAGTGAGGAAGGAGGGTGTTCGTATCTGCTTCATTCCTCATAAATATTCAGATATCATGCATATTATACCCTTTTTGTGCATAAAATTCAATGGTAGTACCCTTCTATGATTTGAATAATAATTAATAAGGGGTGTGACACTTTTTTTGTGTGATTTTCAGATAATAGTCCCTGATATAGTTCCAGTATCTAACCACGGTACTGGTTTTTTTATGTCCATAAATATGGCACGTTAGAAGCCTCATATAGCCGTTTTATATTAGACCCTATCAAGTTATCATCTGAAGGTCTAGAGAGCCATATAGGGCTATTCTAGTTCGTCACAGAGGTATTATATGCTAATGCGTAGATGTGATTCTGTATTGTAACAATATGATCAGTTCTCACCTAATAATCAGCCATAGGCAACATTAGTCTCAATCCGTGTAACTGGCAGTACATCTCCATGCTTCAGTGCTGTTGTACAATGATCTAGTCAGGTATCATAGAATCATGCCAAACTATACTATGACATTACATCAAAGATATCATGGCATAATGCATCTATCTGTAACGGAATCTCTAATGATAATCTCTATGATTACAAAAAACCTACCCACTACTTCTATATGTAACGGATAGGCAGAACTCTCTTCTATTCAATTTCAAATCTACATGACAAATCTATACTGGACAGCATCTCCAATCATGGTCTATGTAACGGTCTTAACCACATGAGCCATAATCAGGAAGTACCCCTATCTTGTCCAGATCCTGAGCATAAACCGTGATAACTGGGTAGTCCCCCATGTCTAAACCGTAAAAACCGATAAGCCCCCCTGGGTGTGCCGTAACCTTAAAATTTTGATAGCCCCCCCGGGGTCTAGTCTTCCTTTACATCAACACAATGAATCACATCTTTAATATCACAATCTAACAGATTGCATACTCTATTCATGTTCATCCATGAAACAAGCTGACCTCTTCTAAATTGAGTCATGGTAGCTTCACCGAATATCTTTTCTTTTCTCAATTTAGTAGAACTATATCCTTTATCTTTTAATACCTTTAATACATCTATTTTATATTCAATTCTTTTCATGTGTAAATCTCCTCAATTGGATAATTAAATATTTTTCTAGAAGTATATCATGATTTGTCTATATAAGCAACACTATTTTTAAGTGGTCACATTGCACAAAATACCACACATTTACTGTGCATAATACCATTAACCACATATATTCTGTGGTTATTTTGACTAACAAACACACATAATTTTGGTGGTTTAGTCAATATTCAACACTTATATTAAGTGGTATAATAGAGACAAGTTAAGAGAGACCAAACCACATAGGAGGATAAAGAAATGACAAAGGATTTAAGGAAAGAGATTTTTGAAGAGATTGAAAGCATGGTAGCTGCGAAAGCTGATTACTTCAGCGAGTGCCTCAAAGAAGTGGATCGATTCACTCATAGCGAGTACATCATGGATGCCATCTTGGATTACTTCAGCGATGAATATATCTCAAGTGCCGATGAGGATGAGATTTTCACAATGATTCTCGATGAGATGGACAGAGTATTTGACAGAGAGATTGAAATTCAAAAAGAATGGGTAGCTTAATTGCTACTGTTAAAGCCCGGTTTAAATAACCATTCAGGGCCCAGTTAAATTAACCAATTCGAGTTCAAATAAAAAAGCCATTACCAATCAT
>JBGUIF010000056.1:0-5221 GCA_045112755.1 Anaerobutyricum sp. | reverse complement strand
TGTGCGTTCTGGGACGGACTGATCTTAAGTCCGTCATCAGACGAACAGATGCCAACAACTGACATAACACAGGACATGGGGATCCTTTTCTTTTACGTCAACATGACAGCCGCTTTAATACGACAGCCCTGTTCCTATGATTCATTTATCATTCTAGAAACAGTTATCCAGGATATCCTGGTCTAAAGGTTGTTTTGCGGCGGTGATACTGCCTACCAGGAAGTATAGGATGCCGCCTGCCAGCAGACCCCAGATTACCGCATTGATTCCAGCCACCGTCACATGATAATAGCAGAAGACGTAGGTGGCAGCAGCTCCCACTGAACTTACCAGAGCGGCCGTCCCGGTTCCTTTCTTCCAGAAGAGTCCACCAATCAAGGGCCAGAAGAAAGTACATTCCAGGCCGCCGAAAGCAAATAGATTCAGGAAGAAAATGATGTCCGGCGGATTGACAGTCAACAGCATGACAATGGTACCGAAGACAAAGGTCACAGCAATACTGGCTGTCTTGACATGACGGTTATACTTTTCAAGCTTGACCGGATCATCCTTCACCACATAGGTCTTCCACAGGTCTTTGATGATAGCCGCAGAAGCCAGAATCAGAATGGAATCAACCGTGGACATAACCGCTGCCATAGGCGCAGCCAGGAAAATTCCGGCAATGCCCACCGGCATGATCTTCTGGACAATATATGGCACAAAATAGTCAGAAGTCGGCAGGTTGGAGGTGTCCACCAGGGCACCGGCCCAGGTTCCCGCCAGATGCATTCCCACAATGACAAAACTGCAGGTCAGAGCGCCGATCCACATGGCGGAATGAAGACTTTTGGTATTCTTAAAACCCATGGCCCGGACAGCTGTCTGGGGCAGTCCCAGAGTACCAAAGCCCACCAGGATCCAGAAACTGAGCAGCGTACCCGGCGTATAGACGGCGAATAAGTTGTCATAGACTCCGGGAAGATTTTTGGACAGCCCGGCGTCAATTCCTGACAGGCCTCCTCCGGCTTTCAGCACATAGAAAAGGAACAGAAAAGTTCCTATACACATGACCAGACCCTGAATGGTATCGGTAATGGCCACGGCAGAAAAACCTCCGAAGGCCGTGTAGAAGATGACCACGGCGCCGAAAATCAGCAGGGCCGTCTTGTGGTCCAGGCCTGTGATGGAGGCAATCAGGGTCGCGCCTCCGGTGAACTGGCTGATCATCTGGGCTGTGAAAAACGCAACCATCAACAAACTGGTGGCAATGACCAGCAGGTCATTCTTATAGCGGGCCCTCAGATAGCCGGCAACGGTCACCGCATCGGTCCTTCTGGAAACAATGGCCAGCTTGTTGCCCAGGACACCGAGTACCAAAAAGGTGACAGGTACCTGGACTGTGGCAATCCAGGCCTGAGCATAGCCATAGGTAAGCCCGGCAGCTCCGGGTCCCGAGACAAAAGAACTGACCGAGGTATAGGTAGCCATGGTCGTCATGGCCAGCACCAGACCTCCCATGGTCCGGCCGCCGATAAAATACTTTTTCTCCTCGGAAAGTTTTCCTTCAGAGCTCACCCTGCGGCTGAACCAGAGTCCAATGATGACATTGAAAGCCAGATAACCAATAAATATTGCAAGAATTATCATCTGATTATTTGTCATGGTTATCCTCCTCCGCCTCATATTCAAAATCGATGAATACTTTCTTTAGTAACCAGGCCACTCCAGCCAGAGCAAGTACAATGGTTCCCAGCGTGGAAACGCTGAACCAGGCAGGCATACCCAGGAAATAGATTCCCGTCCCATTCATCAGGAACGCTGAGGCAATATGCCAGATACAGCAGACCAGAACCACAAGCAGCGTTCCTTTTATTTCTCTCATGCACTGCCTGTGCTGGTCTTCTTTTGTCAGTTTCATTTCTGTCCTCCTCTCATTTACCGGCAGTATCGTTTTAAACCGGTAAAGACGTTATAGTCCAATTGTACCAAAAATACATCAAATTACAATGTCTGTTCCCTTTTTATTCTTCCACGCCATGGTGGGATAGATTCCACGTATTTAGATTCCGTATCATTTGCCTTTTAACAGGAACTATAATATAATGCTAGGAAAAGGGCATCCCGAAGGCAGCCATGGACATGAAGTTTTGTCATATCGGACTTCCGGAGTTCCCTGTCACACAGACACATTGACCCTTATGGGCAGTGATGAAAGGAGTAAACCATGAAAAAGAACATGCTGACTTTAACCCTGGTCCTGATGACCCTTGCCGTCCTGTTTTCCGGATGCGGAAAGACGTCCGGCGGCAAAAACGGCGGCAAGGACAAGAGTAAAGCAAGAGCAGCGCAGAACGCATTGACCGTTGGTATTGCACAGGATTTCGACAGTCTTGACCCCGATTACATGACGGCGGCAGGAACCAAAGAAGTACTGTTCAATGTATTTGAAGGCCTTGTGAAGCCAAACGAAAAAGGAGAGCTTGTACCCGCCGTTGCATCCGAAGTAGAACGGTCTGAAGATGGAAAAAGCTACACCTTCACTCTCCGGGAAGGCGTCCTCTTCCATAACGGAGATCCCGTGAAGATGGACGATGTCATCTACTCCATTAACCGCAGAAAAGATGGCAAAGATGCCGCTGCCCAGCTGGAGGCTCTCTCCATCATCAAAGATCTGAAAGCCGACGGCAATAAGCTGACCATCACGCTCTCAGAGACGAGCAACGAGTTCCTGGCCTTCCTGATGAATGCCTATATTATCCCTGCCGGCTATGATAAACAGGAGACTGCGCCCATTGGCACCGGCCCTTATAAATTCGTCTCCCGAAAGGTCCAGGACAGCCTGGTATTAGAGCGGTTTAAGGACTATTGGGGCGAAGGCGGCCATATAGATAAAGTAACTTTCAAGATTCTGGAGAAGGCGGAAGCCCTGGTAACCGGTCTCCAAAGCGGCGCTCTCGACGTGGTGGCCCATCTTTCCAGCGACCAGACTGTACAGCTGAGTAAGAAAGACCTGCAGATTGTGGAGGGAAGCATGAATCTGGTACAGGCCCTGTACCTGAATAATTCGAAGAAACCTTTCGATGACATCCGGGTCCGCCAGGCCCTCTGCTATGCCATCGACAAACAGGCAGTCATCGACCTGGCCTTCGACGGTTATGGAACCCCTCTGGGCACCTCCATGTTTCCGTCCTTTGCCAAGTATTATGATGAGTCTCTCACCGATTACTATAAGCCGGATATAGAAAAAGCAAAAAAACTGCTCAAGGAAGCCGGCTATCCTGACGGCTTTACCATGACCATCACTGTTCCCAGCAACTATACCCCGCATATGAATACAGCCACCGTATTGGTGGAACAGCTCAAAGCCATCGGTGTGAAAGCCTCTGTGGAGCCCATCGACTGGAACTCCTGGCTGGATCAGGTCTATGACAAGAGCAAATTCCAGACCACCATCACCGGTCTGACCAGTGACAATATGACTGCACGAAAGCTGCTTGAACGCTTTGGCAGCAAGGCAGACAATAACTTTACCAAATACAGGAACAAAGATTACGATGCGATTCTGAAAAAAGCTCTCACTGAGCCGGACGACGAAAAGCAGACTGCGCTTTACCGTCAGCTGGAGCGCAATCTGACGGAAAATGCTGCCAACGTTTATCTTCAGGATATGGCAGATCTTGTCGCTGTCAGAAACGGGCTTACCGGACTGACCTTCTATCCCATCTATGTCCTGGACATCAGCAGACTGCAGTGGAAGGAATAATATCATGTTAAAGTACATCGCAAAAAGAATCGGCATTCTGATTCTCACCATGCTGTTAGTCTCCTTCCTGACTTTTCTGGCCTTTGAGCTGATCTCAGGCGATCCGGCCCGGAACATGCTTGGCACCAGCGCCCCACCTTCCCAGGTGGCGTCGCTTCGCCATGAGCTTGGGCTGGATCGGCCTTTCTTTGTGCGCTATTTTGACTGGCTGACCGGTTTTTTCTCAGGAAACCTGGGCATTTCCTACAGCTATCGCCAGCCGGTCTGGGATCTGATCGCCAGCAAGCTTGGCATCACCCTGCTGCTGTGTGCTATGAGTTTCCTTCTGATCACCCTCCTGTCTATCCCCATTGCCATAGGTTCCTACCAGTGGACTTCGGGACCGGCGGGATGGATCCGAACCGGGTTTAACCAGCTTTGTATGGCTGTTCCGCCCTTTTTTACGGGCATCCTGATCTCCTGGCTTTTCGGAATCCTGCTGGGACTCTTTACGCCGGGAGATTTTCCGGATCTTTTTGAGGCACCTGGAGAAGCCCTTCTCCACCTCTTTTTTGGGGCAGTGTGTCTCAGTATCCCGCGCATCGCCATGAATGTCCGCATGATGAGTTCCACCATCGTCAGTGAGATGAACAAAGCATATGTACGTACAGCCATCAGTCGGGGCAATGACCGCCGCGGTGTCCTGGTACATCATGTCTTAAAGAATTCCCTGACTTCCCTGGTCACCTTCCTGGGACAGACCATGGCTGAGATTGTGGGAGCAGGAATTGTTGTAGAGCAGGTGCTGGGTATCCCAGGTCTTGGACGTTTTCTTGTCCTCTCCATTTCCCACAGAGACTATCCTGTTGTCCAGACCATCGTTGTCATTCTGGCCTTCTGGGTCGTTCTGACTGGAACCATGGCAGACCTGATCAATCAGTGGATCGATCCACGATTGAGACTGGGAGGTGGAGAAGCATGAAAAAAAAGATAAATACATACCTTCTCATCGGCCTGATACTCACAGGCCTTATTCTGCTTATTGCTCTGGTGGGAGCCATACATACTCCCTACTCGCCCACAGCTATGCTGTACGGCAAATTTCAGCCCCCCAGTGCGGCCCACCTGTGCGGTACCGATAACTTCGGCCGGGACATTTTAAGCCGTATCCTCAAGGGCTTAGGTACTACCCTTTCCATCGCTTTTCTCACCCTGGCCATCGGCGCCGCTGCAGGCACAGCCATCGGTGCAGTGACAGGCTATTTCGGCGGGGCTGTCGATGAGATCCTTATGCGTTTTAATGATGTGGTCACTGCCTTCCCCAGCATTCTGCTGGCCCTTCTGGTCATCAGCCTGCTGGGGCCCGGCAATAAATACAATGTGGTGCTGGCCCTGGGACTGGTTTTCATTCCCAGCTTTGCCAGAGTCACAAGGACTGCCTTTGCTTCTCTGCGGGATATAAACTATATCACCAGTGCCCGTCTTATGGGAGCCGGC
>JBGUIF010000055.1:0-16629 GCA_045112755.1 Anaerobutyricum sp. | reverse complement strand
GGTAAACGCCGCCTTCACAAACCTTGATGCAGAGGAAAGATCACCGGGCAGACCCATCGCTCCCATTCCACGGCTATATTCCGTAATCTCCAGGCCCTTGGCAAAGGTATTTGTCACAGGTTTATTTGACAAATGCATATAATTGCTGAGATGAAACATCTGCTGATCAAAGGTTGGATTGTTAGTCATGACCCCCACCGGATCATTGTATACTTTGATGCCGTCCTTTAAAGGTTCAACTACAATCGTCCTTTTTTGATCCGCAATCATCCAATGCAAAGGCGTCAACGGAAGCTCCGGGCTAAAACTTATATTTACCGGATTCATTCTGGTAATAAGTTCCCTTGCCTCATCGACATCGTCACAGCGGCTGAGGATCCATGGTATGAATTCAAATGGCGCCACATTGTCCGCACCCGGAACTTCTGCCTTATAAGCAGCGTTCCCGGGGAAATTTAATCCAGCAATTCCAAGGCCTTTCTCATTTACGGCATCATAGAAGAGCGGATACCCATCCACAACAAACGCTGTTCCGATCATGGCATAATGATGATTAATCCCCTCGCATTTGCGAAAGATAAAGGGATAGTTTCTTGGCACAATAGTAATCTCTTCGTGATAAGAAAATTCCAGGTCCAGATTGCGTCCGAAATAATGATCCTTTGCATAATAAGTTGCTGCTGTACACATCGTCATCCCCTCCTGTTTCTATAAATCCCGAATCCGTCTAACGATCAATCTGTAGTTAGTGATAATAGCTAAATCCCGCACAGTCTTAAAGGTATGAAGTGCCTTCTCGCCATCGATTAATGTTTCTGAAACATCTTTTCGAATTTCACATGGTACGTTGAATGTCCAAGTAAGTATTTCCAATACATTGATTATAATTATTATATCACATATTAGTTTACATCAATAAACTATGCTTTATATAATTAAGGACTTTCTGCCTTTGATTTTTTCTATCCGGCAAGTTCTCCTGTCGTATAATCCTGAGAATTCTTTCCGTTTCCGAATCTGAATCAGAAAAACAGGAAGCTGTCGGTTTTGTGATGTTCAGTATGCACCTTCCTTTTTCCGGACCAGACATCTGCTGCGAGAACTGTGGTATCCGAAAAGAGGACTCTGATACTGATTGAAATATAATGAGCCAAACTATTATGAAAAGTAAAACCGATTGGCCGGGCCGTATTGTTTTATGCATGCTACAACAACCTCCCGGACCTATCTGATGCCGGCAAATATCATATAAGACACATAGAAAAGAAGCATGATTACACCTTCTTTTCGGTTGATGGACCTCTCAGTGATTGCGAAAAACATGGTTAATGCCGTAACAAAAAGCAGAATGATCAGATCAAAGACCGAGGCTGCATTTACCCCTATAGGATGAATGATGGAAGATACACCCAGGATAAGCAGGATATTAAAAATGTTTGATCCAATAACATTTCCCACTGCAAGGCCGGCTTCTCCTTTTCGGGCAGCAACCACAGAGGTAACCAGCTCAGGCAAAGAAGTTCCTACAGCAACAATGGTCAGTCCAATCAGTGTTTCTGACACACCAAAGGAAGTAGCGATGCTTCTGGCGCTCTCCACTACCATCTGTCCGCCTGCTATAATCATCAGAATTCCACCCAGAATGAGGACCATACATTTCCACAAAGGCCTGGAAGGCACTGAATCATTCTCCTCCGGATGGCGGAGGGCCTGAACAATCAGTACGAGCATATAGCCCAAAAAGATCAGAACTGCTATAGCCCCGATCCATCTGCTCACCATCCCAACCCTTGAAGACATATCGGAACCGACCCATTTTCCGGACAGAATAGATTTCCCACAAGCTGAAAGCAGGATAAAAGCAGTTACTGCAAGAGAGAGGCTGCAGTCTCTTCGAATGGTGATCCTGTCAACGGGAAGAGGGGTAAAAAGGGCACAGGTTCCAAGGACAACCAGCAGATTAAAAATATTGGAACCCACAACATTTGACAGAGCTATCTCGTTAGATCCTTTAAGAGCTGCGGAAATGCTCACTGCAAGCTCCGGAGCCGAAGTGCCCATGGCAACGATCGTAAGCCCTATGATAAGACTGGGAATGTGCAGAAATCTGGCAAAATCCGCACTTCCTTCCACAAACCAGTCTGCCCCTTTAATCAGTGCAAAAAAACCTGCTGCCAAAACAATAATCGATACTAACATAATCTCCTCCTAACATATATTTTTGCAAGAAAAAAGAGACTTTTCCCTGCAAATAAATTACAGTAAAAAGTCTCACCACTTCGAACATATGCCGGAGAAGATCTCTTCTCGTACTGACGACAAATGCTACATGCCCATGCATGCAGGTTACTCCCTAATTACAGAATAGAGTATATCACAAAAAAAGGGGGAAAACAATCCATCATTATTACATCAATTCGTTTTCAAATAATATATGCCTGGCAGGGATGGGTTGTGTGCCTGCTGGCTATCATAATCCCAAGTTGTGTCCATGATTATACATCACTCATATCTATTTATGAATTATAATGTCATTATTATCAGATTATAAAAGCTTTAGATTTGGACTATCTGGAAAAGACAGCATTGTTTTCAGGGAATGATATATACGACATCGTCAAAACCTCCCGCAAATTAAAAAGCCGGAGGTTCCAGATAATATTTATGAGGTGGAGTTATGAAAAAGAGAATTGTCATGATCACGGGTAGTCCCAGAAAGGGAGGAAATACTAATGCTCTGGCAGCGGCCTTCCGGTCTGGGGCAGAGGCTGCAGGTCACGAAGTCAGGGTTTTTGATGCGGCTGCTGCTAAGCTTGAGGGCTGTCATGCGGATGGTAACTGTGTAGACAAGGGCTTCTGTTGCAATCCGGATGATAATCAGCAGGTTCATGAGCTGATGACCTGGGGCAATGTGCTGGTGCTGGTTTCACCGGTTTACTGGAAGGGCTTTACCGCCCAGATTAAGCAGGTTATTGACCGGTTTTATGCTTATGTGGCACCTAAAGGTCAGGAAGCCTGTCATATCGAAGAGAGTTATCTCATAGCAGCAGGAATGATCCCGGATGATTCTGCTTTTGAGGCCATGAAGCTGGAGTTTGAGCACATCAATCATATGCTGGGCTTTAAGGATGCCGGTAAACTTCTGGCTCCTGGCATTGCTGGGGAGGGGGAGGCCCTTAAGGATAAGAACCTTATGAAATTGGCCATTGAGATGGGCTATAATGTGGGCAAAGAGAAGCAGGAAGGGGAGTCGACAAATCATAGTGTGGTCAGGAAGAATATCATCTGTTCCTCCTGTGATAATAACTGCCTTCTGGAAGCAGAGTTTGTAGATGGAAAATTGAAGACATTCCATCCCTTAAACGGACCAAGATCCTTCTGCGAGAAACCTTTTTTCTGGAAGGATTACCGCCACCATCCTGATCGGATCCTACATCCCCTTAAGAATGTGGGAAAGCGTGGGGAGCAGAAGTGGATACAGATTTCCTGGAACCAGGCTTTAGATGAGATTGCCGAACGGCTGAAAAAGATCATTGATAAATATGGAGCCGAGTCAGTGGCTTATTCGACCCAACCCATCAATACCGGGGATGATCAGGGTAAGCTCCGCAGGTTCTTTAACCTTCTTGGAACCCCTAATTATATGACCGGCATGAATATGTGTTTCGGCAATACTATACAGGTTCACCGGTGTACCTATGGCAATAACCAGCTGGCTGATTACAGCAAGACCAGATGTATCGTCCTCCTGGGACATAATCCACACAGGAGAAATTGGGCATCGGAAGCTAATGCCCTGGAGGATGCTTTGGAGAGAGGAGCCAAGTTGATTGTTCTCGATCCCCGGACCTCAGAAAATACGAGGCGGGCTCATTTACATTTGCCCCTGCGATATGGGACCGATGCGGCTATGCTTCTGGGCTTTATTAATATCATCATTGAAGAAGAATTATACGATAAAGACTTTGTTGATAAGTATACAGTGGGATTTGCTCAGTTACGGGAAAGGGTGAAAGAATATCCCGTCGATAAGGTAGCCGAGATTACAGGTTGTGATCCGGACATGATCCGCCAGGCTGCCAGGATGTATGCCACCTCCGGAGGGTCTATCATCCCCTGGGGACCTATACCTGATATGCAGGTGAATGGAACCAGTGCGGCCAGGTGTACCGCAATTCTGATTTCCATTTGCGGATTCCTGAACAAGACCGAGCTGCTCCAGTATCCGGATCCGGATCTGGTAAGCTGCTCTGTTCTGGAGCTTCACGGTATGCTGCCTATGGAGCAGAAATTAAAGCAGCTTGGCACGGAAAAATATCCGCTTTTAACCTATAAGGGCTATGAGATGCTCCGGGAGCCCAACAAGAAAGTATTCGGTAAGGACTGGCTCAACCTCTTCACCAGTTTCATGTGTAACCCGGCCTCTGTCTTTGAAGCCATGAGAGAGGAAGGACCTTATCCGGTGAAAGCCTTTTTTGCTCTGGGCAGCAATGCCCTCATGTGCTATGTGAATCAGAGAGGGGCTTTCAAAGGGCTGATGAACCAGGAGCTTATCGTGGTTCAGGACCATTGGCTTACACCGACTGCCCAGCTGGCAGATTATATCCTTCCTTCGGATTACTATATGGAAAGACCCGCCCTGCGTAATCAGGACCATTCTCCGGCCATGAATATGCAGCAGCAGCTTTTCCAGCCTCTGGGTGAATCCAAAAATATGTATGATCTGCTGAAAGGCCTGGCAGACCGGATGGGACTCTCAGATTACTTCCCATGGAAAACATTTAAGGATGTGTTAGATTACCGGCTGCAGAAGACCGGAAAGACATTTGAAGACCTAAAAAACAATCCTACTGTACTGCCATCGAAGGGTTATGACCCGTTTACGGAAGGCTTTGCCACTCCCAGCGGCAAAATTGAGCTATACAGTTCTGTGTTTGAAAGCCTGGGGCTTGATCCTCTGCCTTACTACAGGGAGCCGGCCCAGACTCCAATCTCCAATCCGGAGTTGGCTAAAGAATATCCGCTTACCATGTTTGTAGGTGTGAGAGATAAGGCCCTTTACCTTACCAATTATCGGCAGATCGAGGGGATGAGAAAGCATAATCCGTATCCGGAAGCCTTTGTACACCCGGCAGATGCGGAACGGGCAAACGTGGCAAACGGTGACTGGGTCTGGGTGGAGACCACCCACGACCGGATCATGTTGAAGACCCTAATCGATGCGGAACAGCCGGAAGGCACTATTCGGATCCCCCACGGATGGTGGATGCCGGAACTTCCTCCGGGCCTTGAAACCGGCTTGTCCGGAGCCATGCTTTTTAACGATGCCATGATCCTGCCGGATGATGACTGGAACACAGACCGGGAGCAGGGAATTCCCAACTTAAGAGGCGGTCTGCTGGCTAAGATCTATAAGGCAGAGCAGATTACGATATAATCGCATGAAGATACTATAAAAAGTTAAAAAAGTCTCTGATACCAGATCCAAAGAGTGAGAATCTTCCACCGGATTGGGTATCAGGGGCTTTTTTCAATACCCCCGGCATATCCGGTCAGACTGCCATTTGCGCCAACAACGCGATGACACGGTATGATAAGGGAAATTGCATTATGCCCTACTGCTCCTCCGACTGCCTGTGCTGACATCCTGGTTAAACCCTTTTCCCGTGCAATCCTCTCTGCAATTTCTTCATATGTCATAGTCTGACCAAAGGGAATTGTAAGCATGATCTTCCAGACAGCCTTCCGAAATGGTGTTGTCCTCATTTTCAGTAACGGAGTGAAACAAGGGGCTCTACCGCTAAAATAGATGTTCAGCCATTGATCCGTTTGTTCAAATACAGGCAGATCAATTTCTTCGAGATCTGTATCCAGACCTTCGGCAAAGTATTTTTGGCCATCGAACCATAATCCGGTCAGGGCATTACCATCACTGGCCATTGTAATACCGCCAAGTGGTGAATCATAATGATGAATGTATTCCATTCTTAATCATCCTTTCAGAATATAATTCCTTATTAGTTTTAACAGCAGTCATTATCTTTACAGATTTTTCAGAATCAACGCAGCCCCTGACAGAACCAACAGCATGGAAGTAAACTTGCGGACGAGTTTCTCATTCAGGAAGTCACTGCATTTCATACCCATAAACAGACCTAAGAGAGCAAAAGGCATAAGCAATAGAGCTGAGTTTACTGTTTCTGTAGTAAGTAGATCCAGTATAACCCAGCAAGAGATCAACAGGTGAAATAGCAGCGTTAGACTCTCGAAAACTTAAAACAGATGTAAATACAAGTGTGTTGGCAAATCCACATAATCCTTTAATATAATAAGCGGCAACCGTCGCGATAATCCACAAGTTCATTATATATTACCTCCCACAAGTAAATCATAACATTTGACAGTTACAATGTATAACTGTTAAAATTGATATATAATACAGGTATTACTTGTAATTTGGAGGTGTGATATGAATTTTTCATCTATGGAATATTTTGTGGTTCTGGCACAGGAGAGGAATTTTACGCGAGCAGCAGAGCGACTTCACATGACGCAGCAATCACTCAGCTCACATATAGCCGCCATGGAGAAAGAGTTGGGCTGCCAGCTGTTTGTCAGACACATTCCATTAGACCTTACCTATGCAGGAGAAGTGATGCTCCGCTATGCCGGGCACTTTCAAAAAGAGCATGAAAAAATGCTCCGGGAATTTAGTGATATCTCACAGAATCAGAAAGGAATTCTTCGCGTCGGTACATCGGCAGCACGTGGTCAGATTCTGCTGCCGGAAATAATTATTTCATTCCACAAAGAGTACCCTAATATACAGGTAGACATGACGGAAGCATCTAACGATAGATTACAACAGGAATTATTGAAGGGGACCATTGACATTGCAATAGCGGATTTCCCGAAATCACTGTCAGGAATCGTGCTGCAGGATCTCTACTGTGAAGAAGTTGTACTTCTCATAGAGAAAGGACTTTTTACCCTGATTTTTGGAAAAGAAAGTGAGGTATGCCGGCGACAGTTTGCTGAAGGGAATTTTACTGCACTTAAAGACTGCCCCTTTGTTCTTGGCGGGACAGGAACAGTAGATGGACGTATCGGTCTGGAAGTGATGAAAATGAACGAAATCAATGAACCAATCATTCGATCGAGATCAAACAATTCGAACTTTCTTCTAAAACTCGCTGCCGAGGGTATGGGTGGATGTTTTTGCCCGAAATACATTGTTCAGGCAAGTCTGACAGAGAAACAGAAAGAAAAGATGTTGATTTTCTCCTTGGGTGACAAGGCAAGATATCCAATCCGGCTCGGATATAAGGAAAGTGATTATTACGGTTCTGGAGAGCCACCTGTCCGGTTTGTGCGGAGCCATAGTTCCGGACCTTGAGAGCCAGCAGTTTTATGCCGCGAAAGGCTCTTTACATGAGTAGCTCATGATAGGCTCAATGCCTTGGCAAATGGCCTAAAAGCGCCTGTTTGCCGCTTTGCCAAGAAATCATGAGCGATGGAGGCTCATGTCAAGAGCACCGTGGAATAAGCTGCTGGCAAATGGCTCTAGAGTTCCGGAACGGTGGCTCTCAAATTCCGGACAGATGGCTCTGAATACTCCGGAATAATCAGAAAGCTCCTATCAATGGAGTGTCATTGAAGAATTTCTGGACTGTGCCAGAAAAAGTTGCTGATTTGTCTGGGCATACACTTTTGAGAAAAGAGAAAACCCTGAGAACTGCTTAAACAGTAGTTCTCAGGGCCACAAAGAATCTGCGGATAACAGGAAATCACTGACCTCCGTATCAGCTGATTTTTCCTCTGTTTTCCATGTTTTTATCACGTATATCACGTGATTTCACGCATATTTTTTATTCTTCATGAATTATTAGTATCAAAATAATATCAGCGGGCGGGCTGGTTTTTATTTCTCGGACTTCCCCTCCAAAATAGTTTTATGTGCCTAACCTTTTCTGATTGAGTGCCATTATGAGTGCCAATGGCACTCTAAGATGTTCTTCTGATAATCGAGGTATCCTTTCTCGATTGCTTATTGCTTGTTTTAATCGCTTGTTGCTTGTTTTATTTCAAGCGATAAACGATTGCCCATAAGCCTGTTGTTAATAAAACACTATTCCATCTAACAAAGCCTTTCCTTGCAATAGCAATGCATTCAAGCTCCGACACCCTCCATCAAAACATCCTGAACTGACATCATATGGTCATAGTATTTAAAAATGCTGTTTTACCCGTTCGTGCAAACATATCGACAATCTGGAATTTTGTCAGACTGTCTTTCTCAACTGTCTTCTTCATCTCGCAAACCACCACAGATACTTGGTCGACCGCTAACGAAATTTTTTCCCGGCAGAGCTAAAAAGAATGAACCTGTCTGCTGCATGCTTCTCACTCTCGTACTCTTCATTATCATATGCCCTTTCACGGGAGAGAAATCCGAAATACTTTCCGTCCATATAATTGACTGTTATTCCTTCTCCATAACCGAAGGATGAAACAAGCCTGTTTTCAGAAATAGTCATATTGAAGTTTGGATTCTGACATTCTACTTTATCCATGGCATCCCGAATCCTTTGTAGTGTTTCCCGTGAAAAGCCTTCTCGCATTTTTTCTCCTTTTCGTTATAGAATTCTTGGCAAATCCAGAGTTGTCGAATCTTCACTCGCTGCTTTTTTCTTATAAGTCAGTTCCACGTCATAGCCGAGCTCATCCATCATCTTCAGAAATGTCTTGTTGACAAACTGCTCCCTGCCGCGAGTGATCCAGGTCACATAGAAAGAGACACACCAATTTGCCAGGAGAGTTTCTTCTGTGTAATCCCTTCTACTTCGAGTCTTGTTTTCAGATCTAATTCGTCATCATTTAACAGCATCTGTTCCCCTTTCTCGATTAACCTATGACTTTAATCACAATACCATATTCCCGACCGGTTTTCCATCCCCTGAACGTAGAAAAACGCTCCCGAAGGAACGCCTCGTGATGGATAGATAAATATACAGTCGCACATCGATCTCTTTGCCATGTTTTTCATAATAGACAACATATCTATCAAAAAACAGATAATCAAGGTATACTTCATTCATTAACATTTCTTCTACATGTAAGTCAAAAGCTGACAGATAAGTTGATTCACTGACACCTCTTTTGACTCTGCGTAAGGATTAATTCAATGGCAATGGCACGAGAGAGTTTCTTGCGAGAGATACCAAGTTCCTTGGCAATATCATCCCAAGATTTTTTCAAAGTGTCTCGGAGACACTTTGAATTTCTATTCCCCCCATGTTCATTCCCAACCAACTTCACATATTCAGCAGTAGCTTTAGTCCATTTAGGAGTACACTGAAGGGACAGCTACATGAAAAGATTGTGTAACTTAGTATTAAATATAGTTTCATTTTCCTGCATAAGTTAAAACATAGGGAGAGGCAAAACAACCTCTCCCTTTTTTGGTCTTTATTTATTGATTGTCGATAATAACCGCTTATTCCTGCAAAAAGGCAGCGACTGGCTTATTTCCTTGTTTTATATATGTTTTAGTAATATTGCTATTTATTTATAAAATATAAAATTTTGATTTTAGAAATATCTTTTAATAGAAGTTAATTATTGGAAATAAATCTATTTGCTTATGGCAGCGGAAGAATCGATGATTAATCGATGTATCTGCCAATTCTGATGGATTTTACTATATTTTTAGAATGATACGATCTATCTTAAAATCGCTTCTGAAATAATTTTATCAAATTCTCTAATGTTAATTTTTTTCCCAAGATTGATTTTAATATGTCCAGCTCTAGTCCATAACTCCACTTCGCTGTTTACATCAAATATTTTTCCTGCATTCTCAGTAGAATACATATTAATTGATTTATATGGTAACGAGTATGTTTCTACCTTTTTTCCAGACCTAATACGTATGCAACTTATGAGATGCAAGTCAACCGCCATATCCTTCCCTATTATGAAAAGCATGACAAACTTGTTTCTGAGGTTACCACCATTGACATCAACTCTTTTTACAAATACCAGCTGAAGAACGGTGTGAGCCCCAATACCCTGCTTAAGCACCACAGTAATATGATCCAGATTTTTAAATATGCGGTACAGAATTCATTAATCCCCTACAATCCTGCCAAAGGAGCAAAACTTCCAAAAAAGCAGCGGTTCAAGGGTGACTACTATGATGCGCACGAAATCGATCAGCTATTAACCAAAATCAAAGGCCATATCCTTGAAGTCCCAGTGACCCTTGCAGTTTTCCTTGGACTTCGCCGTGAAGAAGTGGCAGGCCTCCGCTGGCAGGCTATAGACTTTGATAAAAAAACCATGTCAATCAACCACACTACAGTGTTGACAAAAGCCAAAATTACCAACGTTGATAACACCAAAAATGCATCCAGCAACCGCACTCTTCCTTTATCAGACCAGCTTATAAGGTATCTTAAAGATATTCGCAAAAAACAATTAGAAAATCAGCTGAAATATGGGAAGGACTACATTAAATCTGATTATGTCTGCGTCTGGGAGAATGGTGAACGCATCAAACCAAATTTCATCTCAAAGAAATGGACAGAATTTATCGAACAGAATGGTCTGCGAAAGATTCGCTTCCACGATCTGCGTCATACCTGTGCCACTCTTTTGATCTCTGGTGGATGCAATATTAAAGATGTTCAAGATTGGCTCGGTCATTCCAGTCTGGCAACCACAGCAGATATTTATGGTCATCTGAGCATGGACAGAAAACAGTAAATGGTAAATCATGAGTGACATGATAAATTTTAAAGCCGCTTGTCGGAAGCGGCTTTGTAACAAACATTATATTCACAATGGCAACTGATTATTATCGACTGGCTATGGCTACTTCTTACTACAGGATTCCGGAAGATTCTCGGACCATGGAAGAAGATCTTCTAAGAAAGAATCATCTTCGAATTCCCCATGTTTTGGGATCTCTTCCAGGAGATATTTGAAGTACTCATACGGTTTCAGGTCATTTGCTTTTGCTGTTTCCGCTATACTGTACCATACCGCACTGGCCTTCGCTCCACTGACGGTATCTATGACCTGCCAGTTCTTCTTCCCGAGACAGAAGGGGCGGATCGCCCTTTCCGCGGCATTGTTATCCATTGGAACTTCTCCATCGGTTAAGAAAACACGAAGGTATTTCTCCTGGTTGATGCAATAACTGATGGCTTCTCCTGTTTTTGATTTGGGAGCTATGAGCGCACCTTCTTTTTTCAGGTACACAAAGAAAGCCCTCACCAATGGGAGGATCCGTTCCTCCCTGTTCCGAAGACGCTCTTCAGGGGAAAGATCTTTGTATTGCCTTTCAAAATGATACATGCTGTTGATCATGCCAAGTGCTGTGTGTGCAAAGGATCCTTTCGCAGACTTGCCCATCGTTTTCACGACTTCTGCAAACCGGCGTTTCGCATGAGCCCAGCAGCCGGCGACGGTCAGGTCATCCCGTTCACCGTCTATCGTGTGATAGACCTGGTATCCATCCGTTACGCATATCCCCTGGAATCCGTCCAGGAACTCCCTGGGATGATCTGCTTTTCGGGTCTTCTGATAATCATACAGGATGAAGGGATGGTCCTCATATTCTCCGGAACGGTAGACCCACATATAGCTCTTGGAACCGGCCGGACGCCCATCCCTGTTCACCAGGCAGGGTGTCTCATCCGCCTGCATCACATGACAGTGGGATGTCTCCCGATGGAGCCGGTCCCACAGCCGGGATATGTATCTTTCGGAACAGAGGTTGACCCAGTGGCACATGTTCTGCGGCAGTATCTTTACCCCGTCGATCCGCTCGATCTCCTGGGAGAGACGGTTGACTGGGACGGCATTGACGAACTTCCCATTGGCGATCGCTGCAACAAACGCCGGCGTTGCGATGCTGTTCCGCAACAGATCTTTCGGGCGGGGTGCCTTTACAATCTTCCTGGAACTGGTCCCTTTATAGACAGCCACATGGTGTTCAAAGACCTTCAGCTTTGCCGGGACCATTTCAACCCGTTCATAGACTTCGTCAGGGAGACGGGTCCATTTCCCGTCCGGGAACTTCTCCAGGAGCTCTTCTTCGGACAGTTCATGAGGGACGACCTCCCTCTCCCTGATCCTGCTGAGATCTTCTTTGCGCTTTCCGCTATGTTTCTTTCGTTTATAAGTGATCTCTTCGGTCTCTGTCCTGCCGGAGTCCGGATCAGGACTGCCGGCATCTTCCCGGTAGAGGTCGATCGTCACTTCGGTCTCATTGAAGACCATCACATACTGTCCGTCCGGCGGGGCAAGGTTCTTCTCGGATCTGCGGCCAAAGCGGTTCTGCCGGAGCAGCGCCACTTCTTCCGTCAGCAGATCGACGTTCTTGTTGAGCTGGTCGACTGTCTTCTGGAGAGACTGGTTGCTGGAAGCTGCCATCATGAGCATCGTGACTAATGTTTGTTTGTCAAGGTTCATAAGATCGTTTTTGGTCAGATCAGTATCCATAACGACAGGCTCCTTCCCGATGATTTTCTGCTCTTATTATAGCAGATATGGCTTAAAATAGCCATTTTCAGGAAATATGACTATCGTGAAAATGACGAAAGGTTCCGGCCGGTGATCCCTGATCCCTCCCGGGATGATCCGGTGTCTGGGCACATACAGGGCTCTTTACAAGCCGTCCGGAATCCTGCTTTCGAAGGGGAGTACGCCGGATCGGCGTCCCTCCTGCCTGTTTGGGACAGGAATGGAGGCCTTTGAAAGGCCGGGGAAGACCCGAAAAAATTTCTCCCTTTTGCACAAAGGTCAGGCGATCCCTGAGCAGGAAGGCTTACGTATGGTCGATCGCTGGAGGATCGCAAAACCTTCCATGAGATGTCTGTAATCCTCCGCAGTAAGAGCGGCAACGTCATCCCGGTTGCGGGGCCACTGGACCCGGCCTGCTTCGATCCTCTTGTAAAGGAGCAGGAATCCGTCTCCATCCCACACAAGCCCTTTGAACCGATCCTGTTTCCGGCCGCAAAAGAGAAAGAGGACATCTTTTTGGAAAGGATCGAGTTCGAACTGCTCCTTCACGATCGTGGCGAGTCCGTCGATCCCCCGGCGGAGGTCGGTGCGGCCGCAGGCGATATAGACTTCTTTAAAACAGAGATCCTTTAACATACCCTGATCACCTCTTTGAGGAATAGAAGAAGGTGATCGGAAATATCATTGGTCACTTCAAATACGGTATCTCCCCGGGTGATCCGGAGCGGAGTATCTGAAGATCCCTGCATAGTGGACATAGGAACCTTAGCGAATTCAGTATGGGATCCGGTTGGATCCCCGGACAGTGCAATGGCAGCCTTGCGAAGTTTTCGCAGCCAGTAATAATAGGCGTTGATGTTTACGTCATTGTTGGAACACCATTCTTTTACGGTCTGTCCGCTTTCCTGTCTGGCTTTGATCAGAGCCGCCCAGTTGTTCATACGGACTTGTACGATCTCGTCCATAGAGACACCTCCTTGTCATGGACTTTTGTTATTGACTTCCTGATTTGACTTTATATTGATTCCCTTGATTGTCACCTGATTGCTCTGTATACTGTCATAAGTATGACAGAAAGAAGAAGGTCCCAGAGCACCCTCCGTGACAAGTCGTGTACTCTGAGACCATGGTATAAAACCATGATTATTGTATCAGAGTATGAGCTTGTAGACAAGGGAAATACCGGCGTTTTTTGTTGAGAGCAGTGCTGCAGTTCCTCCCTGTCCAAAGTGTAATGCCTCTCTTTCCTATCGGGATCGGAGAAAAAGGATTCGGAGAAAAGAGGGTGGGGAGCGGGACTGGCTGAAGATCCGCCGGTTTCGCTGTGAAGGCTGCGGAGCTCTCCATTGCGAGCTCCCAGACTGCCTTACTAAATTTAAACACTATGAAACAGAAGTTATCTCCGGCGTCCTGGATGGACTCGTCGTTCCGGAGGACGAAGATTCGGAGGATTATCCAAGCATGCAGACTATGCTGCGATGGCTCCGCTGGCTGCAGATGAACCTGGTAAACATTGAAGGGTATCTGCGCAGAGCCGGCATGGAGATCCTTGGCCTGGAAGAAGAACTGCTTACTTCCAGGGCATCACTGCTCGGAGCGATCAGAGAACGACACAGTAACTGGCTGGAGATTACCCAGCGCATCATCTGTAACAGCGGAGGCTGGCTATCCTCTATTCCCTGGTAGGGGATGCACCTACTTTGGTTTTATTGTCTCTGGCATTTTCGGTATATTGGTCTCAAAAAGGAGGTCATGATACCATGAATGCTGATAACACTATCGTAAAACAATGGCAGGAACAGAAGGCCCTGGAACGTTTCCAGATGATCGCGCCTCTGCTCGAGCCTGGACTTGACATCGCAAAGAAAGCCACACTCCGCAGGAAGATCGCTGAGGAACATGATGTCTCCCTGCGGTCAGTCTACCGTTATGAAAAGGCCTATAGGGAGGGCCAGTTTTCCGGGTTAAAACCCCGGACCCGGGTGAAGCACCGCTCACAGCGCCTCCCGGAAAACTTTGATCATCTTCTGGAACAGGCCATACAGCTCCGGCGGGAAGTACCGGAACGATCCGTTGCCCAGATCATCATGATCCTGGAACTGGAAGGCCATGTGGCTCCCGGAGTACTGGCAAGATCGACCTTGGAACGCCACCTGTATAAAGCCGGATTCGGCCGGGAGCACCTCAGGACTTACAGAGAAGCCCTCAACAGTTCCTCCAAACGCTTCTGCAAACCACATCGGATGATGCTCATACAGGGTGACATCAAGTACGGGCCAAAACTTCCGATCGGCAAAAACGGATCCAAAGCACAGACCTATCTGTCTTCTGCGATCGATGACCATTCCAGGCTGCTCCTTTCTTCCCGGTTCTATGACAATCAGGAGGAAACGATCGTGGAGGACACCTTTCACCGTGCTATCATGAAGTATGGTAAATTTGATGCCTGCTACTTTGACAACGGAAAGCAGTATGTAGCAAGGCAGCTGAAACTTTCCCTGTCCAGACTCGGTATCCGTATCCGGCATGCAAAGATCCGGAGTGGGAAGAGCAAAGGCAAAGTGGAAAAGTTCCACCAGGTCGTCGATGCCTTTAACCGTGAAGCAAAGTTAAAAGATATACGGACACTGGAAGACCTGAACCGGTACTGGCAGATCTTTCTGGAGGAGTATTATCACAACAAACCTCATGACGGGATCCGTGAGTACTATGAAAGCCAGAACATACCGATCCCGGAATCGGGCATCTCTCCCCTCCAGGAATTTAACCGGGACAGCCGTCCCCTGACTTACCTGGACGCCTCCGTTGTTGCGGAAGCATTCCTTCACCATGAGAAGCGCAGAGTCGATAAAGGCGCCTGCATCAGTTTCCGTGGCAGGAGATACGAGACCCTGCCGGGACTGATCGGTTTCCAGGTAGAGATTTCCTATGACCCTGCAGATCCGGAAGAGGTGACCGTTTCCTATCCAGGCATCCAGCCGTTCACTGCAAGACCTGTCAGGATCGGTGAATACTGCGACCGTGAGGAGACCCCGCCGATCTCCATGCAGGCCTGCCCGCCTGTGTCATCCCGTTTCCTTGATGCTCTGGAAAAGAAACATGAACAGTCCAGGGAAAAGATGACGGACGCGATCTCCTTCGCTTCCTACATAGAGGAGGTGGCGAAAGATGTATAGATCTTTTTTCGGAATGGAGAACACTCCTTTTGTCCGTAATGTCCCGTCAGGTCAGCTGTATGAGTCATCCGCTATCCATGAAACGCTCGCAAGGCTGGAGTATGTTGCCAGGAACCAGTTGTTTGCGGTTGTCACGGCTGATTCAGGCTGTGGGAAATCCACACTGATACGCCGCTTTTATGAAGAACTCCCAAAAGAAGAATACATCATCCTTTACCTGTCAGATTCTAAGCTGACACCAAGGTGGTTTTATAAAGGAATGCTGGATCAGCTTGGCCTTGAATCCCGATTTTACCGAGGAGATTCGAAAAGGCAGCTTCAGAAAGAGATCGAGGTCATCCGGGGAGTCCAGAAGAAAAATGTGATCTGTATCCTGGATGAGGCGCACCTTCTGGAAAAAGAGACTCTGGAGGAATTCCGCTTCCTCCTGAACTACCAGTTTGATTCGGTAAGTCCCATGGCGTTGATCCTGGTCGGTCAATCGGAGCTTTGGGACACCAAGCTGAAACTTCAGCGTTATGCAGCCATACGGCAAAGGATCGATGTCTACTGCGTACTGCCTCATCTTGACAGGGCAGAAACGGAACAGTACATCGCCAGTCATCTGAAATATGCCGGCTGCAGCCAGGAAATATTCACTTCGAAAGCTATAGACATCATCTACAAAGTTTCAACAGGTATTCCCAGGATGATCAATCGGGTCTGTGAAAAGGCATTGATGTATTCCTGCCAACAGCATAAAAAGCTGATCGATGACCATATGATACAGTTCGTTGTAGATCATGAAATGCTCTCGATATAGAGAGCCGTGCTGTCTGGTGAAAGTCAGGCAGCACAAAACCCAACTTTTTTGACAAGAAGTAGAGCAACTTAAAGACAAACCGCATGAGCAATCTAGTGACAGCTCATGAAATCAGTAACA
>JBGUIF010000054.1:0-31678 GCA_045112755.1 Anaerobutyricum sp. | reverse complement strand
TACCATACCATCTGCTGTTGCTGCGGTGGCCTGCACAAACAGCTCTCCCTCCTCGCCAATGATGGAGCGGATCTCTTTGAGCACTTCATAGGGATCTCTCCCGGATTTTGCCAGAATCGAGGGATTTGTTGAAACGCCGTCAATAGGGTAGTATTCATAGATGCGGCGGATATTATCTACATTTGCGTCATCAATACAGAATTTCATGGTTTGCCTCCTTGTATAATCGTGCTGCAGTTTTTATAGGGTCTGCTCTGTTCTGCCAATGATATCATCCTGTGTCGCCTTGCTCAAAACATGGAAGAAAGCGCTGTATCCTGCCACACGGACGATAAGATCTTTGTATTTCTCCGGGTGTGCCTGGGCCTCCAGAAGAGTTGCTTTATCTACGACATTGTACTGTACATGATAGCCTTCCAGACGGTTGAAGAAAGTTCGGACTATTAACTCCAGTTTTTTAGTATTTTCCCGGGTGGAAAGCATGGCGGGAGTGACTTTCTGATTCAAAAGAACACCGCCCGTAATCTCGTGGGTAGGGAGTTTGGATACACTCTTGAACACCGCTGTCGGGCCTTGCTTGTCCATAGAATGGGCTGGGGAACATCCCTCGGCGAGGGGTTCTCTGGCATGGCGCCCATCTGGAGTTGCCATTGTGCCGAAACCCTGGCCGACGTTCGCGGAGATCGAAGAAGTTCCGCCGTAACGGATGCCGCCGATGGGTCCCCTGCCGAAGCGGGTATTTTTATATTTCTTCATCTCATCAAGATAAGATGCGTAGGCATCCACCACCAGCTGATCAGCATAATCGTCGTCGTTGCCGTACTTAGGGGCATCGTTGATCAGCATCTGGCGGATCCGCTCACCATTCTCTCCTGCGAAGTCCGTCGCAAGTGCAGTCATCAGCTCATCACGGGAGATCTTCTTCTCTTCGTAAACAAGCTTCCTGATGGCGGAGAGACTGTCTGCCATGTTTGCGATACCGACCTGCAGACCGGAGATGAAATCGTAGACGGCACCGCCCTCTTTGATCGTTTTGCCTCGGCCCAGGCAGTCCTGTGTCAGGCAGGAGCAGAGGATATCGGGCACTTCACGCTCGCTGGCGATATCGATTGCGTTTTCCACGATGACACTTGCCCGGGTCAGTTCCCTGATCGCACCATCCCAGGCCTTCATGAGTTCGTCAAAAGAGTCCATGTCTCTGAAATTTCCATAATCGCTCACAAATCTTTTGCCGCTGGTCACGTCAATGCCATTGTTCATGACCATCAGAAGAATGCGGGGAAAGTTCAGATAGCTCATACCGGTACAGCGATAGCCCCATTTTCCAGGTACGGCAGTCTCCACGCATCCGATGGCGGAATAGCAGTAAGCATCCTCCTTTTTGACACCCTTCTCGATAAAAGAAGGGATGATAACCTCATCGTTGTTGAAAGCGGGCATGCCGGTTCCAAGCTTTAAGACCTCTATGGCCTCGTCCATGAAGGCCTGGCTGATGTTCCTGTGGTAACGGACGGTCAGGTTGGGCTGTGGAAGTCTCGTCTGGCCAATGGAGCGCAGGATCAGGAAGGACAGCTTATTCACTGCATCTTTGCCGTCGGATGTCTGCCCCCCGATGGTGACATTCTGGTACATGGGGCTTCCGGCGCTGGAGAAGGTGTGTGCCTGAGAGCGGACCTTGTTGATGGTCAGAGTTTTGATCCAGAGGTTGGTCAGAAGCTCTACAGCCTTTTCCTCAGTGATCAGGCCTTTTTCCAGGTCAGATGCCAGGTAAGGATACACATACTGGTCAAAGCGGCCATAGCTTAAGGAGTGTCCATTGGATTCAATCTGCAGGATCAGCTGGATGAACCAGACAGCCTGCACCGCCTCGTGGAAGGTTTCTGAGGGTTCATAGGGGACTTTTTCGCAAATGCGGGCAATCTCATAGAGCTCCGACTTTCTGGGTTCCCGGGCACTGACAGCCTTTTCTCTGGCCAGGGCTGCAAAGCGCTTTGCAAATCCTTTTACAGCATCAATGGTGATCAGCACTGCTTTGTAGAACTGATACTTGTCGATGGAGGAGGGCTCGGTCAGGTCAAGGTCTGCCTTGAGTTTTCTGGTTCTTTCTTCGTAACCCTTCAGGCCGGCCTTCAGCATATTGTCATAGTCCACTGCCAGGTGGGCGTCTCCCGCATTGAGTTTCCCTTCCATGCCGAAGAATCCGGTATCCATATAGACCTGCATTTCTTCAGGTATCAGTGCTTCTCCACGGGCACGGAGATTGTTGTTCTCCCAGAAAGGAGCAATCTCACGAAGCTGCTGCTTCGTCTCTTCCGTAATATAAAAGACGTCACCGTCACGCTTTTCAAACAGATCCAGTTCCTCCATGATAAACTTCAACGTATATTCCGGGAAGACTGGTGCGCCTCGATTGACACAGGACTGATTGCCGACAAGGATGGTCTCGTCCTCAATATAGATGTCCATTTTGGCCAGAATCTTCTGCAGCATCAATGCCCTCTTCATCACCGGAGGCTGATTCATATTTTCTTTATAAGCCTCCGTGGCCAGGACAGCGCGCTGTGCGTCGATGTAGGGCTTCTGATCCAGGACGCTCTCACGATATGCCTGCATTCTGGGAGTCAGAGATCCGAAGTGCTCTTTGTTTTCCATAAATGACGTTCTCCTTTTATCGTAATACATATTTCTTTTGTTCGTAATTTAATCATACCATTATCCTGGATTATGTCAATATAAAATTTGCAAAAAATAAATATAAATTTCATTCATAATTTATAATTTACTTTTTTGGGTGTCGATGCTATGATAATAGAATAAAAAGAAATATCTCAACAGGAACATTAAGGAGTGTTTATATCTATGGAAGTAAAAGGCGTAATTTTTAATATACAGAAGTTTTCAATACACGATGGTCCTGGTATAAGGACCACTGTATTTCTGAAGGGCTGTCCCCTTCGATGCAAATGGTGCTCCAATCCGGAGTCCCAGCTTTCCAGGGTGCAGATTATGTACCACAGTGACAACTGTGTGTACTGTCAGAACTGCGTGCGCACCTGTCCCGAAGAGGCGGTCACAGCTGCCGGGGACAGTAGAATTCACATTGATTTTAACAAATGTACAGGCTGCCTTTCCTGTGTTCATGAATGTCCCGGCCGTGCACTGACGAATGAGGGGGAAAGCAAGACTGTCGATGAGGTCATGGAAATGTGCATGAAGGATTATGATTTCTATGAGGAATCCGGCGGCGGCGTGACGATCTCCGGCGGCGAAGGGATGCTTCAGCCGGATTTTGTGGAAGCATTACTCCTGTCTCTGAAAGAGAAAGGCATTCACACAGCAATTGAGACCACCGGCTGCGTGGCTCCGGAAGTTTTTCACAGACTTGCCCCACTTTTTGATCTCCTGCTTTTTGACGTAAAGCATTATGATTCAGAAATGCATAGACGGGGAACCGGTGTCGGAACCGGGCTGATTCAGCAGAACCTTTGCTGGGCACAGGAACAGGGCATTAACATTTTGCCCCGGATTCCTGTGATTCCGGGCTTTAATGCGGAACTGCCGGATGCAGAAGGTCTCGCAGAACTTCTGCATGGCTTCGGGTTTGATTGTGTGCAGCTCCTGCCCTTTCATCAGATGGGCGAGCGCAAATATGAATTTTTGAACAGGAATTATGAAATGACGGGTGTTCAGGCGCTGCATCCGGAGGATCTGACTGAATACCAGAAGATATTTCTCGGGCAAGGTATTCAGTGTTTTTTCTGATCATAAACAGATTCATCCCTATTAAAATCATTTCAAATATCCATATGCAGAAATTACTTATGAATGAAAGAAAAGACGAGAAAAAAACCAGGAACTGTGTTATACTCGTTAACAGGAAATATATTTTCCGGGAAAGAATATCATAGTATTGATAAATCTTAAGTGGGGGCACTATATGCGCAGAAAAGAAGACCGTACTAACCGGATCCTGGATCTTCTTATCAAAGAAAAGAAACTGGAAGTCGCCGAGCTCTCGGCGCATCTCGGCGTCTCACAAGTTACTGTTCGTAAAGACCTGGATGCCATGGAGGCCCTTGGGCTGATCAAAAGAGAACACGGCTTTGCTGTTCTTTCCCACACGGATGACATCAAGGGACGTCTTGCCTACCATTACGAAGAGAAGCGGAAGATAGCGCTGCGTGCCGCGGAACTTGTAAAGGATGGCGAAACCATTATGATCGAGAGCGGCAGCTGCTGTGCACTACTTGCTGCAGCCTTGACAGAAATCCGCAGTGATTTGACGATGATTACTAACAGTGCCTTCATCGCTGATTACATCCGCCAATCCTCTGATTTCCAGATTATTCTTCTGGGAGGTATTTACCAGCAGGACGCCCAGGTCATGGTGGGACCCATGGTTCGCCAGTGTGTAGAGAATTTCTGGGTAGACCGATTTTTCATTGGCGTGGATGGCTGGTCCACAAGAGCTGGTTTTACCAATCAGGACCAGATGCGGGCTCAGGCAGTGCGGGATATGGCCCGCCAGTCGGATCAGATCATTATTCTGACAGAGTCGGAAAAGTTTTCAAAACATGGCACCGTACCGCTCAACCTGAAGGATCAGGTGAAGACTGTCATCACAGACCACAATATTGAGGAAAAGATAGCTGCAGAGCTTGCAGCTCAGGGGATAGAAGTCCTGACAAGTTGAATTGACAAAACAGCTGAAGTCAGGCATATATGATGGAATCAGAACCATACCGGATTGGAGGGAAATATGAACTTTACAGAGGCTGCCAGATTAAAGCGTTTTATTAAGAAGAATTTTTCGGTGAATCTTCACATTCATGATACATGCGGAGGATTGTATGTCTCGATTGACGAACCTGATGAAGCCGTGAAGGAGTTTATTCTGGCATACTGCAGGGCGAATGGTATATCCGTGTCGGTTTCTTCGGATGGAAGGTCCTTCTTTCCCACTGCAAAAGATCCGCTGGATGACTCGAGGCCGGACAATCCGCTGGATCAGCATTTTGAATATGTGAAAGATCTGGATGTAGTCTATGTAGCGGCAGCGAAGCGGGCAGTTGCTTATGTGAATAAAAAGCAGGTGGGCTACTGCAGTTATTACGAGTCAGGTGGGAGATGGATCATAGACCATACTGTTGTGGAGGAACTCTACCAGAATAAGGGAGTTGCCGGGCAGCTGGTCCAGTGTATTGTAGACGAGGCCGGGAAGAGAGGAATTGAAGTGGAAGCCAAATGTTCCTATGCTGTAAAATGGTTTGAGGAACACCCGGGAATGGTGAGATAATATAAGCGGATCAGAGACTTGAGGATAAGGCAAGAATCCCCATGTCCTACGTGTTTGTCGTTTGGTGGTGTCTGTGCGTTCTGGGACGGACTGATTTTAAGTCCGTCATCAGACGCACAGATGCCACCAACTGACACAACACAGGACATGGGGATCCTTGCCTTTTTCGTTAACGAGACAGCCGCTTTAATGCGGCAGCCTCCTTTTTGTCAATATCCCAGTTCATCGGTCACATTCTTGACCTTCTGACCGATTTTTTCGAGTTCTTCTGATGCCTGATAGTTTTCAGTGCCAAAGAGGTACTGGTGAGCCAGGGCCGCATTGTAGACAACGCCGGAGGAGTAATCCTCCAGACTGTCGGAAGTCCGCAGGGGGAATCCATAGTAGATTCCGTTATAACGGGCATCGACAGAGTGGAAAGGATAGCCCTGAGAATCTATCAGGTTCATGCGGATTCCGGACATAGTCAGCATGGCCAGATCACCGCTGGACAAGGATGTCTTGCACTGGGGCAGAACCTTTGAGATCAGAGTGGGTATCTTCCAGGGTTTTGCCTTCATCTTGTCTGACAAGCCCTGGAGGACCAGCCGCTGATGATTGGCCCGTTCATGGTCTCCGCCTTCCATATATCGGATGCGGGAGTAGGCCACGGCCTGATTGCCGTCAAAGGTGTAAGTGCCCACGTCGTCAAATTCGGGGGAATCTCCGCCGTTAATCTTGTTCATGTTGCCAATGTAGGCGTTGAGATTCTCCAGTTCCTTCTCTGACTTGATGGTCAGTTCGATACCACCCATAATATCCACAGCATCCGCCAGTGCCTTGAAATTGATGGTGGCATAGTCCTCCACATTCAAATCCAGGTTCCGGTTTATGGTCTGGATGGCCATCTCCGGCCCTCCGTAGGCATAAGCGGCATTGATCTTGTCATAGCTGCCATTGATACTGACATAGGTATCTCTGTAAATGGACATCAGCTTAATATCCTTGCTGGACTTATTAATGCTGGCTATGATGATGCTGTCGGTCCGGGATCCCGTATCCGAGATCTCGTTGTCCTGGTTATCCACACCGAAGAGGACGATATTCTGATAGTTTTTCATATTGTCATCCAGGGAAGAAACACACAGAGCGTCATGGTTCAGGTCTGCCTTTTCTACATTGCCATATATGAGGTGAAGGCCAAAATATAAAAGAGCAAGGAGACCGGCAGCCAGGATCAGGATGGAGAGCAAAGGCTTAAGACAGCCGCCGCCCCGTTTACTGTTCCGGGATACTCTTTTATGTTGCTGCTCTGTCCTTCCCCATTCGGCTTCTGTCTGCTGCAGCTGCCGAATGTCGGGGTCCTGCGCTCCACGCCTGTTTCTTCGGAAGAAGCCGCCGCCCTTTTTATTGTGAGAAGAACCGTCCCCGTAACTGACGCCGGCATGCTCGATCCTTCGCCGCCGCGCCTGTGATTCGTCGTCCGGATCAAATCTAAGATCGTTATTCATGAGACAACCTCCAAAATAAATATTCAAAAGAAATATAAAAATCAAGCATCCGCAAAATCAAAATACTTTGCAGATGCCATCATAACTTGTCAGGGCTTGTCTGTCAAGAAAAGCCTGCGGTTTATTTTTAATGACTCTTTCATCAGAAGTTAATAAGCATTTTTATTGACAAATCCTTTAAAGACTGTCAGGAATAAGATCTTGATGTCAAAGCCGTAGGTCCAGTTCTCGATATAAAAGAGATCGTGCTCGATTCTGCCCTCGATGGAGGTATCGCCACGGAATCCACATACCTGGGCCCAGCCTGTCATGCCGGGTCTGACCTGATGTTTGATCATATACCGGGGAATTTCTTCTTTGAACTTCTCCACGAACTGCGGTCTCTCAGGCCTTGGACCAATCAGGCTCATATCCCCTTTCAGTACATTAAAAAGCTGAGGCAGTTCATCCAGGCTCGTCTTTCGGATCACGCGGCCCACCGGTGTGACGCGGGGATCATTGTGGGTGGTCCAGCCGGCGGCTTCCTTGGAGGCAGTCTGCACACCCATAGATCTGAATTTGTACATCTTAAAGGGCTTGTTGTGCAGACCGATTCGAGTCTGGGTAAAGATGATCGGGCCGGGGGAACTATGCTTGACAAGTACAGCGACCACCGCCATAATCGGTGAGAACAGAACGATACATATAAGAGAACCAATGATATCCGTAAGCCGTTTGACATAGCGGTTCACAGTATTTGTCAGAGGAACGTTTCGTATGTTAACCACGGGGAGACCATCCAGGTCTTCGGTGACAGGGTTGGTGGAGATGAACTTGTAATAGTCCGGAATAAATTTTGTGTGGACGCCGGACTTTTCGCAGGTGCTCACGATGTCTGCCAGTTTGAAATACTCTCTCAGACTCAGGGCAATAGCCACCTCATCCATACTGGTATTCTGGAGGAAATGCTCTACGTCACTGATCTTTCCGATACAGTGGATATTCTTATAATTCTGGTCCTCCGTCATATTATCATCGAAGATGCCGTGGATCATATAACCCCATTGAGGATTGGCCCGAACCCGGTCGATATAAGCCTCGGCAGCGGTACTGAAACCGATAATGATAATGTGCTTGAGATTATAACCGCCGCGCCTGCTCCGTTCCAGAACGAATCTGATGATCTGTCTCTCCATGATGCTCATCACGATGGAGATGATATAGAACATGAACAGAAGACTTCTGGGCACATGTTCGAATTTGAAAAAGACGATGCCCAGCAGCAGAATGACCATTCCGATGGTATGGGCCTGCACAATCTTCCGGTATTCCCAGAATTGATTTTTGTATCTTTTTGGGGTGTATAGATTTAATTTTCCATAGATAATCAAGAAGATCGGCACAATGATAATCAGCATGCGCTGATATTGCCACAGCTTCCTGTAATAGCCTGTAGTCGGGAAAATATCCCGGATAAAGGCACATTTAAATCGCAGATAGTAACTAAGGCAGAAGGAAGCGTAGATGACCAGGGCATCCAGTATGACATGCAGCCGGTTAAAATATCTCTGGTTTTCTCTTATCATAATATGTCTCCTGAAAAGCATATGTCGGGTTAAAAGCCGGCATATTATCTCAGATGTAGCAGCTGTAAATTTTGATTTCAATATGTGGTGTTGTCTTATTTTATCCTATTTACACAGAAAATTAAAGTAAATTTTGCAAAAAAATACGTTCTTTTGCAAAATATCATGATTTTTCCTAAGAGCATTTTCGTGTTAAAATGAAAATAATCAGCTGAACATAAGAATATAATTATGAAATAATATCGGAAATTGCCCATATTATTTCCTCAGATTTAACACAATTCCGTCACAGAACGTTGTTAACATGAATCACGAAAGCAAGAATACAAGGAGGTCGTAATATGAGTGATTTCTATGATTTTAATAACGAAACTAACCAAGAGGATGGCAGGAATGATTTAACCGGACCTGTCTCTGACTTTGAACGCGGGGAAACAGACGCCCGCAGGCCGGACCTGTCTGAACATCGGAATCTGATCGATTTCGAGAAAGAGATTCAGAGAGAGCCGGATTTTGAAAGAAGTTCCTCACAGGATGTGCAGGACCCGGCTTACCATCCTGTGAACAGAGATGATGATTACAGGAGCAGCCGGACTGGCAGCGACTATCAGAGAAGCCAGACCGACAATGGTTATCAGGGGAGCCGGACCGGCAGTGATTACCAGGGAGGTCAGACTGAGGGACGCTGGACAAGCCAGACCGGGACCTCTTATCAGGATCAGGGCGGTCGGAACGTCACCGTGGAGAATCAATATAACAGCCAGTATTCTTCCGAGAAGAGAAACAGTTCTGAGAACCCCAGAAATAACGGAAGATACAGTTATAGAGCCGGCGGGACCAGCAGTCCTTCTGGAGGAGGACCAAATGGCCCTGATTTCAATCATTACACCAGGCTTCCTGATGACTCGGGCAGAAGGCGGCAAAGGAAGAAATCACCCCTTGCGGGATTTATCAAACTGGTGGCTGGAGCTCTTGTATTCGGTATTATTGCCGGCGTGACCATGGTTGGAATCACCAGGCTCTCGGGAGGTTCCTCTTCAGGAACCACAAGTCAGAGGATTGAGACCACAACAGATTCTGCCGACTCCAAGGACAAGGGATCTGCCAGCCAGAAGACTGCCGAAAACGAGACCACCGTCACTAAGGTAGTGGAACAGGTGATGCCGTCAGTGGTATCCATCACAGGGACATACCAGACCAGCGGAGGATTTTTTGGATTTGATTCCGGAGAACAGCAGGGTGCAGGTTCTGGTTTTATCATTGCCCAGGATGACAACTCAATTATGATTGCCACCAACAATCATGTGGTTCAGAACTCCACAGCGCTGACAGTCAGCTTCATTGACGGAAAGTCAGCTCCCGCAACCATCGTGGGAACAGATGCTGAGGCAGATCTGGCAGTCATAGCTGTCAAGGCTTCTGAGTTAAAAAAGGACACACTCTCCAAGATTAAAGTGGCAGTACTCGGTGATTCTGACAGTCTCGAAGTAGGACAGACTGTCATTGCCATCGGTAATGCCCTCGGCTACGGACAGTCGGTAACCACCGGAGTCATCAGTGCCAAGGACCGTGAGGTCTCCTTCACAGACGGAACTATGACATTACTGCAGACTGATGCAGCCATCAATCCCGGCAACAGCGGCGGCGTGCTCTGTGATACCAGCGGCAAAGTAATCGGTATCAATAATGCCAAACTGGAAGATACTTCCGTGGAAGGTATGTGTTATGCGATTCCCATTACCACAGCCAATACGATCCTGACAGATCTTATGAATGCCGGAAACATCAATGAGGCAGACGCCTCCTACCTGGGTATCGTCGGAAAGACGATTGATGCCAGCACTTCCGCAGCTCTGGGCATGCCCAGCGGTGTGTATGTGTCTCAGGTTGTAGCCGGCTCACCTGCAGAAAAAGCAGGCATCTCCGCAGGAGATGTGATTACAGCCTTTAATGGCAATAACGTGTCCACCATGGACGGCCTGAAGTCCAAGCTCAGCGCAAAAGCTGCCGGCAGCAAGATCACTCTGACTATACAGAGAGCCAACCAGAATGGTGATTATGAGAAGAAGGATGTCAAAGTTACTTTAGGAAAAAGGAGTGACTATGAGACAGAGGCTTCTGAAAACCAGCAGGACCAGCAGCAGAATCAGCAGCAGGACCAGCAGCAGAATGGCAATGGCAACAGCCGGGGAATGGATCCTTACGATTACTACTTCGGAAACGGAGACGGCAGCGGTCAGGAAAATGGTAATGGCTTTAATGATGACAGCCAGAACGATAATTCTGATTCCGGCAACCCCTTCGAATACTTTTTCAATAATTATTGATAAGCCGGATCTTGAAATACAGATTCAGATGCTGGAAGAACATTGAAAATTGAATAAATAACAGAGGCTGCCGCATTAAAGCAGGCAGTCTCGTTAACGATAAAGAAAAGGATCCCCATATCCTGTGGTGTGTACACTTTGGACATGGGGATCCTTTTCTTTATCTCAATTATCTGATCAGCTTTAATGCGATACTGCCTCGATCAAACAGGACATACATTCTGATTATTTGGCCAGGATAGACAGAATCTGGTTGGACCGTGCCACAAACTTTGTCATCTCTTCGGGTTTCAGCGGATGGTTGGCAATCCGGGCAAGATCATAGATCTGCTGACAGATCATATCCGTATTCTCCCCGTCCTGATGGTCGAGGACATACTGAACCAGGTTGTTGTTCATGTTGAGCACCAGGGTTTCTCCCTGAACGCCCATACCAGTCATACTCTGGCTCATGCCGTACATTTCCATCATCTCCGACATACGTCTCGTCTGTTCGGAAACAGTGATCATGGCAGGCGTATCTGCATTTTTCAGTTTCTCCACCTTGAGGATCAAAGCTTCCTGACCAGTGGCTTTCTTAAAGATCTCAGCCAGTTTCTCTGTCAGTTCTTTCCCCTCTTCCTCGCTGATCTCCTCTTTGAAGTTCTCGGTCAGGTCGGAGTCGATACGCATAAATTTCACTTCCGGATTTCTCTGCTCCAGATGTGTGATAAAGGTTGTATCGATGGGGTCCGTCAGGTAGATGGCATCCATCTCCTGCTCTTTGAACATATTGATATACTGGGACTGAGCAATATCATCCGTAATATAGAATACCTGATTCTCGTAGGACTCTTTTCCTGCTTCCAGATAGTCGGGAAGGGTGATGTATTTGCCTTCCATGTTCTTGAAGATGATGTAGTCCTTCATACGGTCGTTGAACTTGTCATCCCGGATGCAGCCGTACTTGATGAAAGGACTGATATCATCCCAGTATTTCTCGTAGTCTTCCCGCTCTGTCTTGCACATGCCGGAAAGCTTGTCTGCCACCTTCTTGGTGATATAGTTGGAGATCTTCTTCACAAATCCGTCATTTTGCAGAGCACTTCTTGATACATTCAGCGGAAGGTCCGGACAGTCGATGCAGCCCTTTAAGAGCAGCAGGTACTCCGGGATGACTTCCTTGATGTTGTCAGCGATGAAGACCTGATTGTTATAAAGCTTGATGGTTCCCTCGATCGTATCATACTTGGTATTGATCTTGGGGAAATAAAGGATACCCTTCAGGTTGAAGGGGTAGTCCATATTCAGATGGATCCAGAAGAGAGGCTCCTTGTAGTCGTGGAACACATCCCGGTAGAAGTTCTTATAATCTTCCTCGGAACAGTCGTTGGGATGTCTGGTCCAAAGAGGATGGATCTCATTGATGGGCTTGGGACCTTTGTCTTCCTTCTCCTCATCCAGATCCACGTCGTCCAGTTCATGGTCGTCGACCTCCGCATCGGAATCCTCCTGCTTTTCCTCTGTGTCATCAGACGCTTCATCGATGGTGTCAGGAATCTCCTCCGGTTCTTCTTCCATTTCCTCTTCCTTTGTTTCGTCGGAGAAGTAGATCTCCACCGGCATGAAGGAACAGTATTTGTCCAGAACTTCCCGGACTCTGTACTCATTACAGAATTCATAGCTGTCCTCATTGAGGTAGAGGGTGATGGTGGTACCGCGCTCTTCACGGCTGCCTTCTTCCATCTCAAATTCTGTACCACCGTCACAGGTCCAGTGAACCGGAACGGCATCCTTGCGGTAGGATAAGGTGTCGATGGTCACTCTGTCGGAAACCATGAAAGCAGAGTAGAATCCAAGACCAAAATGTCCGATGATCTGCTCTTCATTGGCCTTGTCCTTGTACTGGGCCAGGAAAGCTTCCGCGCCGGAAAAGGCAATCTGATTAATATACTCATCCACCTCGTCCTCTGTCATACCCAGACCGTTATCGACGAACTTGATGGTTTTCTCCTCCGGATTGACAATGACGTCCACCCGGTACTTTGTACCTTCCGGCTCGTCAAACTCACCCATGACAGACAGCTTCTTAAGCTTTGTGATGGCGTCACATCCATTGCTGACCATCTCTCTCACGAAGATATCATGGTCTGAATAAAGCCACTTCTTAATAATAGGAAATATGTTCTCGCTGTTGATTGATAGATTTCCCTGTTTTGCCATATTACAGCACTCCTTTACACAATGATTATCATAAAGTTCCGATATAATGGATATGTAAAATCCTTTCAATGGATTCGAAAATCTCTTTACGATAGTAATTATAGTAATACTTTCCAAAGAAGAAGTCAAGAGGAAATTAGCACTCGAGACGATAGAGTGCTAGTAATATCTTTCGCTGCTTTTACTGTTTTACTGTTTTACTGCTGGGTGCAGGCAGGCTGCAGAGGAAAAAAGAAACAGAACAAATATTCGATAAGTCTGTACTTTTTTTCTTACTTTTGTTATAATACACATCAATCTGAGGGATGAGAGAAAAGGCGGAAACGGCCAGGCCGAAAGCTCCCAGAGAAAGGTGGAGCGGATGCACAGGAGGGGCCGGGATATAAAAAAGGAGGGCTATCGTGGATCATTTTGAATTAGTATCAGAATTTCAGCCGACCGGCGACCAGCCGCAGGCGATTGAAGAGCTGGCGGCTGGTTTTAAGGAAGGGAACCAGTTTGAGACCCTGCTGGGAGTAACCGGATCAGGCAAGACCTTTACCATGGCCAACATTATCGCGAAGCTCAACAAACCGACGCTGATTCTGGCCCACAATAAGACACTGGCAGCCCAGCTCTACAGTGAGTTCAAAGCCTTTTTCCCCCACAATGCAGTGGAGTACTTTGTGTCCTACTATGACTATTACCAGCCGGAGGCTTATGTTCCTTCGACGGATACCTACATCGAGAAAGACTCCTCCATCAATGACGAGATTGATAAACTCCGCCACAGCGCCACGGCGGCTCTCATTGAGAGAAGGGATGTCATTGTGGTTTCCTCCGTATCCTGCATTTACGGTATCGGCAGCAGGAAAGACTACGAGGAAATGATGATCTCCCTGCGGCCGGGCATGGAGATGGACCGGGATCAGCTGGTGCACAGGCTGATTGACATCCAGTACGTGAGAAATGAACTGGATTTCAAGAGAGGTTCTTTCCGCGTACGGGGAGATATCCTGGAAATCGTACCGGTTTCTACTTTTGAGAACGCCATCCATATTGAATTTTTCGGTGATGAGATTGACCGGATTCTGGAGGTGGATGTTCTGACCGGGGAGATTAAGGCCAGCCTGAATTTTGCAGCCATATTTCCGGCATCCCACTATGTTGTGCCGGAGGAACAGATCGAGAGAGCGGTGGGAACCATCAAGGAGGAACTGGCGGAGAGAGTGGCCTGGTTCAAGGAGAACGACCAGCTTCTGGAGGCCCAGAGGATCTCTGAGAGGACGACCTTTGACATGGAGATGCTGAAAGAAACCGGCTTCTGCTCCGGCATTGAGAATTATTCCAGGCATCTGACCGGGCTGGCACCTGGGGTGCCCCCCTATACATTGATTGATTTCTTTGGTGATGATTTTCTCATGATTGTGGATGAGTCCCACATGACAATCCCTCAGGTACGAGGAATGTATGCCGGGGACCGGGCCAGAAAGCAGACTCTGGTGGATTATGGCTTCCGCCTGCCCTCGGCTCTGGACAACCGTCCCCTCAATTTCCAGGAGTTCGAGGGGAAGATCGACCAGATGCTTTTTGTGTCCGCCACGCCCAATGTCTATGAGGATGAGCATGAGCTGCTGCGGGCTGAACAGATCATCCGGCCCACCGGCCTTCTGGATCCGGTCATCGATGTGAGGCCTGTCAAGGGTCAGGTGGACGACCTGGTGTCAGAGATTAATAAGGAGACCGAAAAAGGCCATAAGGTACTGGTCACGACCCTGACCAAAAGGATGGCTGAAGACCTGACTGCCTATATGAAAGAACTGGACATCAAGGTCAAATACCTGCACTCGGACATTGATACCCTGGAGAGGATCGAGATTGTCAGAGACCTCCGCATGGGCGTCTTTGACGTGCTGGTGGGCATCAACCTGCTGCGGGAAGGACTGGATATCCCGGAAGTGACCCTGATCGCCATCCTGGATGCAGACAAGGAAGGATTTCTCCGGTCGGAGACTTCTCTGGTACAGACCATAGGCAGGGCGGCAAGAAATGTGGACGGTCATGTTATCATGTACGGGGATACAGTGACGGACTCCATGAGGGCAGCCATCTCTGAAACGGAACGCCGGCGGGCTATTCAGATGGCTTACAATGAAGAGCACGGTATCACACCGACCACCATCCGCAAGGCAATCAGGGACATCATTTCCATTAATAAAGAGGAAGATCGGGAGGAAGAGATGGCCGGCCGCCTGAAGAAGGATATAGAATCCATGAACAGGAAAGAACTGAAAGAGGAGGCCGCAAGGCTGACAAAAAAGATGAACAAGGCGGCGGCGGAGCTGAATTTCGAGGAGGCAGCCGTGCTGCGTGATGAATTGAAAAAATATAAGATTGCCCTCAGAGACTACGACCAGTAGACCAGGGCCGGACATACTGCCGGCACCAGGAATTCATCGTAAATAGAAAAAAGAATAGTATAAGGATAAAAGATGAGAAAAGAAAGAGAGTACATTAAGATCAGAGGTGCCAGAGAGCACAATCTGAAGAATATAGATATCAATATCCCCAGGAATGAGTTTGTTGTCATGACGGGGCTGTCAGGGTCGGGAAAGTCTTCCCTGGCCTTTGACACAGTTTATGCAGAAGGGCAGCGGCGGTATATGGAGTCCCTGTCCTCCTATGCCAGACAGTTCCTGGGCCAGATGGAAAAACCGGATGTGGATGACATCCAGGGCCTGTCTCCGGCCATATCCATCGACCAGAAATCCACCAACCGAAACCCCAGGTCCACAGTGGGTACCGTGACGGAGATTTATGACTATCTGCGCCTTCTCTATGCCAGAGTGGGAATCCCCCACTGTCCCAAATGCGGCAAGGTGATTGAGCGGCAGACAGTGGATCAGATCGTGGATATTCTCATGGAACTTCCGGAGAGGACCAGACTGATGCTGCTGGCCCCCATTGTCCGGGGACGGAAGGGGGAGCATGTCAAGCTGCTGCAGGACATGAGAAAGAGTGGTTATGCCAGGGCCAGGGTCGATGGGATCATGTATGACCTGACCGAGGAGATCAAACTGGAGAAAAACAAAAAGCACAATATCGAGATTGTGGTGGACCGTCTGATCATCAAGGAAGGGCTGGAGCTGCGGCTGACAGATTCCATTGAGACGGTCATGAAGCTGTCCGGCGGCCTGCTGATTGCCGATGTGGTGGGCGGGGAGCCCATTAATTTCAGTCAGAGTTTTTCCTGTCCGGACTGCGGGATCAGTATTGAAGAGATTGAGCCGAGAAGTTTTTCCTTCAATAATCCCTTCGGAGCCTGTCCCACCTGTTCCGGTCTGGGCTTTAAGATGGAATTTGACATTGACCTGATGATTCCGGACAAGAGTAAGAGCATTATGGACGGAGCCATTGCGGTTCTTGGCTGGCAGTCGGCCAATAATAAGAAGAGCTACACCTATGCCATCCTGGATGCTCTGGCCAGAGAGTACGGTTTTGATCTCAACACTCCCTTTGAGGATCTGCGCCCGGAGGTTCAGGATATCCTGATCTATGGTACCGGCGGCAAGGAGGTCAAAGTCCACTACAAGGGTCAGCGGGGAGAGGGCATCTATGATGTGGCCTTTGAAGGACTCATAAGAAATGTCCAGCGCCGCTACCGGGAGATCAGCTCGGAACGGCAGAAGACAGAGTATGAGAATTTTATGGCTGTCACCCCCTGTGAGACCTGTAAAGGCAGAAGACTGAAGGAAGAATCCCTGGCTGTGACTGTGGGAGATTACAATATTTATGAGATGACCAGCCTTTCTGTAAAGAAACTCTACGCCTATTTTATGGAAGGACTGAAACTGACAGACCGGCAGAAGATGATCGGAAAACAGATACTCCGGGAGATTCGGGCCAGGGTAGGCTTTCTCAACGATGTGGGACTGGACTATCTGAGCCTGTCCCAGCCGACGGCAACGCTTTCAGGCGGAGAGGCCCAGAGAATCCGTCTGGCCACCCAGATTGGATCCGGCCTGGTGGGCGTTGCCTATATTCTGGATGAGCCCAGTATCGGCCTTCATCAGAGAGACAATGACAAGCTGATCGATGCTCTGAAGCGGCTCAGGGATCTGGGCAACAGCCTTCTGGTGGTGGAGCATGATGAGGATACCATGCTGGCTGCCGATTACATCGTAGATATCGGTCCAGAGGCGGGATCCAGCGGCGGAGAGATCGTGGCAGTGGGTACGGCAGATGACATCATGAGAAATCCGGAATCCATCACCGGGGCTTATCTCAGCGGCAGGCTGACCATTCCTGTGCCGGACAGCCGCAGAAAGCCCCAGGGTTTCCTGACAGTAAAGGGTGCCAGGGAGAACAATCTGAAAGATATCGATGTCAGGTTCCCTCTGGGCGTCTTCACCTGCGTGACAGGTGTATCGGGATCCGGCAAGAGTTCACTGGTGAACGAGATCCTTTACAAGCGGCTGGCCAGCATGCTCAACCGGGCTCAGATTAAGGCCGGCAAACATAAAAAGATCCTGGGCGCAGAGAACCTGGATAAGATTATCAATATCGACCAGTCGCCCATTGGAAGGACGCCTCGGTCCAACCCGGCCACCTACACCGGCGTTTTCGATCATATCAGGGAACTGTTTTCCATGACCAAGGACGCTAAGGCCAGAGGCTATGACAAGGGAAGGTTCAGCTTCAACAAAAAGGGAGGCAGGTGCGAGGCCTGCGCCGGAGACGGCATTTTAAAGATCGAGATGCATTTCCTTCCGGATGTCTATGTCCCCTGTGAAGTCTGCCACGGCAAACGTTACAACCGGGAGACACTGGAGGTAAGATATAAAGGAAAGAACATTTTTGATGTCCTGGATATGACGGTGGAGGAAGCCTGCGATTTCTTCGAGACTATACCGGCCATCCGGCGTAAGATGGAGACTCTGAGGGATGTGGGTCTGGGCTACATTAAGCTGGGCCAGCCCTCCACGACAATCTCCGGCGGCGAGGCCCAGAGAGTCAAACTGGCGACAGAATTGAGCCGGCAGAGCACCGGAAAGACCATCTATGTATTGGATGAGCCCACCACCGGCCTGCATTTTGCCGATGTCCACAAGCTGGTGGATATCCTGCAGCGGCTGACCGAGGGCGGCAATACGGTGGTGGTGATAGAACATAATCTTGAAGTAATCAAAAATGCGGATTATATTATTGATATGGGACCGGAAGGCGGCGAGGGCGGCGGCACCGTGGTGACCTGCGGGACACCAGAGGAAGTGGCGGCTGTGCCCGAGTCCTACACCGGGCAATATCTGAAAAAGTATCTTGACCGCAGAGGACATTAGGCTGCCGGCGGTTCCCGCGGAATCACCCGGGTGATTCCGATTGAAAAAAGGATTTACAGCAAAGGATTTTTATATGGAGAATAAGCAGGAAAAGACCAGGGTTTTACTGGTGGGAGTAAATGTGAACAGTGACCCGGATTTTGAGTCAGGACTCATTGAGCTTGCCAGTCTGGCCCAGGCCTGTGACATGGAGGTTGTGGGCATAGAGACCCAGAATGTGGCTCAGGTCAACACCGGCGTCTATGTGGGAAAGGGTAAGGTAGAGGAGATCAAGGCTGTTGCCCATATGCTGGAAGCAGACATGGTGATCTTTGACAACTCTCTGTCTCCCATGCAGCTGCGCAACCTCAATGAGATTATTGAGAGGCCTGTGATTGATCGTACCAATCTGATTCTGGAGATTTTTTCCACCAGGGCCAGGACCAGAGAGGCCCAGATCCAGGTGGAGACAGCCAGGCTCCAGTATGAACTGCCGAGACTTGCAGGACTGGGACAGGTCCTGAGCCGGCAGGGCGGCGGTACCGGTGGAGGTTTTGCCAACAAGGGCGCCGGTGAAAAGAAACTGGAGCTGGATCGGCGGAAGATTCGCTACCGTATCTCGGAACTGAAAAAAGAATTAAAAGAGGTGGAGAAGAACCGGGCAACCCAGAGAAAGAGGCGGCTCTCCCAGGGGATTCCCCTGGTTTCCCTGGTGGGCTATACCAATGCCGGAAAATCCACCCTCATGAATGCCCTGATTGAGCGATATGATGAGACAGAACAGGAAGCGTCCATGACGGTGACTGACCCCAGAAGCAGCGAAGAATCAGGCATGACAATGACTGACCCTGAAGACAGAGTGGAAGCAGCCATGCCAGCGGCAGCCCGTAAGGACAGGCCGGAAAAGAAAGAGCGGAAGAGCCGCAAGGTTTTTGTGGAGGATATGCTCTTTGCTACCTTAGATACCACGGTCCGCAAAATCAGCCTGCCTGACAGAAAGGAGTTTCTCCTTTCTGACACCGTCGGATTTATCAATAAGCTCCCCCACAATCTGGTGGAATCTTTTCGGTCCACTCTGGAGGAAGTCAAATATGCCGACCTCCTGCTGGAGGTGGTGGATTATTCCGATGAGAATTATGAAGAACAGATGGCTGTGACAGCAGAGACCCTGAGGGAGCTGGGAGCAGAGACCATCCCCTGTATCCATGTGTTCAATAAGTGTGATCTGGTCAAGAGAGAAGCACCGGACAGGGTACCGTGGAATCTTCCCCACAAGGGACGTAACTGCATTTATATGGCAGCCGGGCAGCAGGTTGGGCTGGAGGAACTGATCTCCATGATCTCTGAAGTCATTTTCGGGGATTATGTGGAGTGTGTTATGCTGATTCCCTATGACCAGGGAGGATTGGTTTCTTATTTTAATGACAACGCCTCCATCCTGGAAACAGAGTATCAGGCGGAGGGGACCAGAATTCATATGCAGTGCATGTTAAAGGACCTTCAGAAATATAAACAGTATGTGTTGATCTGATGCAGCCTGCAGTACGTCGCAGAATTACACATAAGAAGATGTCTTTGACATCACGCAATTCGAGGATTTGTCCAGACAAATTCCATGGAATTATCTGCCGAAAGGGGGGATCAGGATGCTGAAATTTACTTTGATGAGAAACCTTTTTAAAGAGTTGAACCCTTCCAGGATAGAGGGGGTTCAGCAGAAGAGGGTAAGGGATAATTTCTACAGAACCATGGCGGTGGCTTATGAGGAAGTACCGGAGGTGTGGGCTTTTACCATGCTGGAGAGGGCTGTTTCTTACGGTGTTCTTTATTATTTGTTTTTAAATGATGACAGGGCGCAGGCCGACCTGGAGGAGGTCAGAGTAAAAAAGCTTCTCCTGGCCTTTTACGGAGAGCATTTTCCCTCTTATTTAAAGGAAGAATACCGGAAGCTGGCAGATCTTTCTGAAGAAGAATTGAAGAGTATAAATATATTGGACTGTTTTCTGCCGGACAATATGCCCGGTCACCATGACGGTTATGCCTTCCAGGAACTGCAGACTCTCGAAGATATCTGGGCGGGGAGAACGGGAGATGAGGACAAGCCAAGATACGGGTTTCCAGGACTGATCTTCTCGAAAAAATATGATCCGGAAAACCGAAAAGAATGACTGGCCAGGCAGGATTTCTATGGGGGAGATGTAAGGTTGACATGGGAAGACAAAGTGAGTTTTCCAGGGTAAGGCTGAGCTGCCTGTACATAAAAACTCGCAAGAAAACCACATGAGCAGACAGTGTGGATTCAGGAATATCAAATATTTTGAATGGATAAAAAAGGAGGACGACCATGAAAATAGTTTTTCTTGATGCAGCGACAGTGGGGGAAGACGTTGATTTGTCAGCATTTGCAGAGCTTGGTGAATTTGTGACCTATCCATTTTCAACGCCGGAGCAGGCGGCCGAGAGAACCGTTGATGCAGATATCATTATCGTCAATAAAGTGCCGGTCAATGAGCAGACCATCGGTAATGCGGTGAATCTGAAACTGGTATGCGAGGCTGCCACAGGCATAAACAATCTGGATACGGATTACCTGGAGAAAAGAGGCATTCCCTGGAATAATGCAGCGGGCTATTCCACTGAACCCGTGGCCCAGCATACCTTTGCTTTGCTGTTCTATCTTCTGGAGAAGCTGTCCTTCTATGACCATTTTGTCAAATCAGGCAGGTATTCCGCAGGCCCCAATTTTACCAATGTTGATGAGCCTTATTATGAGATTCATGGAAAGGTTTGGGGAATTATAGGATTGGGCACCATCGGAAGAAGGGTGGCCGGGATTGCCGAGGCCTTTGGCGCGGAAGTGATCTATGCATCCGCTTCTGGAGCAGCACCTCAGGAAGGTTATCATCAGGTAAGCCTGGATGAGCTTTATGAAAGGTCTGACATCATTTCCATCCATGCACCGCTCAATCAGTACACAGAGAATCTGATCAATAAGGACAGCCTGAGTAAAATGAAGAAATCCTGTATCCTGCTGAATCTGGGACGAGGACCCATCGTGGTGGAAAAGGATTTGAAGGAAGCCCTGGAACAGGGACAGATTGCGGCGGCAGGACTGGACGTCCTGGTAAAAGAGCCCATGGATGAGATGAATCCACTGCTGGAGATCCAGGACAGCCGAAGACTTCTGATCACTCCCCATATCGCCTGGGCCAGCATGGAAGCAAGAGAGAGACTGATGAAGATCGTCTACGAGAATATCTGTACATTTTTGGATGAGATGATGGATTGAGAGAACAGATCAAAAACAGACTGTAACGCTATAAAATAGTGCCGGGAAGCAGGAGGTTTCCTGAAAGGAGGCAGTTCATTGACCAGAGAAAAAGTCATAGTGATAGATTTTGGAGGGCAGTACAATCAGCTGGTGGCCAGAAGGGTCCGGGAGTGTCATGTCTACTGTGAGATCTATTCCTACAAAACGGATATTGATAAGATTAAAGCCATGGCTCCAAAGGGAATTATACTGACCGGAGGACCAAACAGCTGTTACCTGGAGGGAGCGCCTTCATGCTCCAAAGAACTTTTCGAGGCAGGGATCCCAGTGCTTGGCCTTTGCTATGGTGCCCAGCTGATGCAGCATGTCCTGGGAGGCAAAGTGGAAAGGGCAGACAAGCAGGAATACGGAAAAACCGTAGTCAAGGTTGACACAAAGTCATCTCTTTTCAAAGGCATTCCGTCTGAAACCATATGTTGGATGAGCCATTTTGACTATATTTCAAAAACGGCACCGGGATTTGTGCCAATCGCCAGTACCAGGGACTGTCCGGTGGCGGCGGCGGAAAATGCTCAGAAGAAACTCTATGCTATCCAGTTTCATCCGGAAGTCCTGCACACAGAAAAAGGGAAGGAGATCCTTCATAATTTTGTCTATGAGATCTGTGGATGCAGCGGTGACTGGAAGATGGATTCCTTTGTGGAGTCTTCCATCAAGGCGATTCGGGAAAAAGTAGGCAGCGGCAAGGTGCTCTGTGCCCTGTCGGGAGGCGTGGATTCCTCTGTGGCTGCTGTTCTCCTGTCCAAAGCAGTGGGGAAACAGCTGACCTGTGTTTTTGTGGATCATGGACTGCTCCGGAAAAACGAGGGAGATGAGGTGGAAGCCGTCTTTGGCCCGAAAGGGGATTATGATCTCAACTTCATCCGGGTCAATGCCCAGCATCGTTTCTATGTCAGGCTGGCGGGTGAGACAGACCCTGAGATGAAAAGAAAGATTATCGGTACGGAATTTATCCGTGTCTTCGAAGAGGAAGCAAGGAAGATTGGTGCAGTGGATTATCTTGTTCAGGGCACCATCTATCCTGACGTAGTGGAAAGCGGTCTCGGCGGTGAGTCCGCCGTCATCAAGTCCCATCACAACGTGGGAGGCCTGCCGGACTGCGTGGAGTTTCAGGAGATTATTGAGCCTCTGAGAGATCTTTTCAAAGACGAGGTCCGCAAGGCAGGACTGAAACTGGGCATCCCGGAGCACCTGGTCTTCCGTCAGCCCTTCCCCGGTCCTGGTCTGGGAATCCGGATCATCGGGGATATCACCGAGGACAAGGTTCGGATCGTCCAGGATGCTGATGCCATCTACCGGGAGGAGATCTCCGCTGCAGGTCTTGACCAGGATGTCAATCAATATTTCGCGGCACTCACCAATATGAAGTCGGTGGGAGTTATGGGCGATGAGCGTACCTACGATTATGCCGTAGCCCTCAGGGCGGTGAATACGGTTGATTTTATGACTGCCGAGGCGGCACCGCTGCCCTACGAAGTTCTGAATAAGACCATGACCCGGATCATCAATGAAGTGAAGGGGGTAAACAGGGTATTCTATGACCTGACCAGCAAACCGCCGGGAACGATAGAGTATGAATAAGAGAAAAATGCAGGAGAGCCGCTAAAATAGCGACTCTCCGTTTTTTTCGTCTATAAAATGTCTACATTAATCTTTGATTATCTTTATTTTCGTTTATACTTACGCTCAATCTCTTCCTTAAAATTGATATTATAATCTTTAAGATATTCTTCATATTGCATTTCGAACATGCTGGATTCCCAGTCCGTCATTTTTTCCCTGTTATTCTCATATTCCTGTATCTTAACGATGATTGAACTGATTGACATTAAAGAGGAAAGGTGAAGTGTGTAACAGATTTTTGTGCCCTGTTCATTTGTTAGAAGATTAATGTAGATTGGAAGTCCATATGATTCCAGACATTTCAGGGTATAGAAAAAATATGTCAGTTCTTTTTTGACCTCAGAAGTATCCGGATCCAGGAGTTCTGCAGTCAGGAACCTCAATGTCAGACCACCGTCTTTGGGTGTTAACATCTTAGCATAACTTTCAATCATGACATGATACCGGATTAATCTGCGTAATTGCTGAATAAACTGGGAAATTGTTTCAATGGGTTTTTCTGAACCCAGTAGTTTTGTTACTTCAGGTTCATACATTCCGACAACTTTGTTTTTCTGCTCATCCCAGAATTCATAATTATCTTTTGGAAACCTTGCTTTCCATTGATCATAACGCTCCAGGGCATCATGGGCTGCTTTTTCATCAAGATTCTCTGATTCCACCAGGCTTTTCTTCTGCCTATACCAGGTATAAAGATAGCTGGTAAGCTTGGCAAGATCCTTATCGTGATTATCAAAAGTCAGGGTAGTTTTATCCTCATCCCTGTCTATCTCCATCCCATACAGTTCTTCAAATATAAACAGAGTCTGCATGATATCTTCCTCGTTGTGGATATCATTCTCCGAGAGAGCAGAGATGTCAACATCCAGAACTTCCGCCAGTCTTGCCCGGATATCCTGTTTCGGCGCCATGACGTCTCTTTCGTATTTTCTGATCCTGGAGTCAGCTGTTGCTCCCGAAAAACCAATCGCAAGGCCCAGTTCTTTTTGAGTCATATTTTTTAATGATCTGTATTTTCTAATCTTTTCTCCAAGAGTCATCTCTGTAAAATCCTTTCTTTTGCCTTTTTAATACCTGTATTCTATCATATCAGACATAAAAATCAAGATATAAATATAAAAATAGACATAAAAATATATCTATAAACTATTGACAAACATTTGTTCTGGGTGTATTATACTATAACAGACATATAAATAGGTCTATCGAAAAAGATAGACCGGAAAGGAGGATAAGATGGAGGAGAAAAGATTACCATTATTTGTTGGAGTCGATACAGTCCAGTATGATCTGGGAGTATCCAAGGCAAAAGCTTATGAAGTAATCAAAAAGCTTAACGAGGAACTAAAAGAAAAGAACCCAAGGGCAATTATCGTCTCCGGAAGGGTCAACCGAATCTGGTACGAGGAAGCTTGCCTGTTAAACAGGGGTTCATGAAGGAAAAGAAAAAGCCCCTGAAAACAGGGGCAGCACTCGCTGATGCGATATGCACTTTGACAATTACATATTAGCACGGCGGGTGCTTCTTTTCAACAAAAACATTGGAAAGGAGTTGATCGAATGGCGGAGAGAAGAATGTTTTCGAAATCAGTCGTTGAAAGTGCCAGGTTTCTGAAGATGCCGCCGTCTTCACAAAACCTGTATTTTCACCTTGGAATGAATGCTGATGATGACGGGATCGTAGAGGCCTACCCGGTCATAAATATGATTAAAGCACAGGAAGACGATCTGAGAGTCCTGTTCAGTAAAGGATTTGTAAAAATCCTGAATCCGGATTTGGTAACCTATATTGCGGACTGGAGGGAACAAAACCGTATACGGCCCGACAGAAAGAAAGACAGTATCTATCAGGATCTACTTCTTCAGATTGAACCAGATATCCAGCTTCTGGAAAAAAAGGAAAGGTCGGATCTGAAAAGAAAATCCGGACCGTCCACGGACGGCGATTTGTCCGCACAGTGTAGTGTAGTAGAGTGCAGTACAGGTAAGGGTAGTAAAGGTGAGTGTAATCTACCTGTCAATCACACACACAATATCAAATATCAGCTTGATCAAGAGATTCTAACTCAGGAAGAATATGAGGATCTGATAAAGATCTACCCGGATGAAACTGTAAAATCGGTGATAAAGAGGATATTAGACAAGCCATATCACGGCTGCCTCAATCCGGACAGGATATCAACCTGGTGCAAAGAGCAGATGGGCAGGACAGGAACCAACCTTAAAAAACATTCAAGGCTATCTGTTCACTCGGATCGCCTCAAAAAATTGGCGGAAGAAAGGCCGGGTGATTGATGATGGAACAGGTCATTGAAAAAGTTTATGAATGTCCGGACTGTAAAGATACAGGATTCTTGTATCACCAGGATGAGAACGGATATGGATACTGTAAGCCCTGCAAGTGTACTGAATTAAAGATTGCTAGAGAAAGGCTGGAAAGAAGTGGGTTGGCGAAAGAGTTCAGAGAGAAATCTTTTGAGAACTATTTTACTGGAGGTAATAGTCAACGGGAGGAAGCTAAACACAAAGCAGAACACTATACGGAGGATTTCCCAAACATACGGAGTTCACCCCATCATTCCATGATGCTGTGTGGTCAGGTAGGAGCAGGTAAGACCCATCTGGGAACGGCTTGCAGTATGAAACTGATCAACCAGGGTGTGCCGGTGATCTATATGGGATATCGTGAGGAGATAACAGCCCTTAAAGCCAGGATTATCGACCCGGATCTTTATAACCGGGAGATGAACCGGTATAAGAGGGCTAATGTACTGTTCATCGATGATTTCCTGAAAGGAAAAGTAACAGAAACAGATCTGAATATCATTTATGAGATTATTAATTACCGATATAACAATAATCTTCCTGTTATCCTCAGTACGGAGAAAACCCTGGACGACCTGATAATTTTTGATGAAGCGACAGCAAGTCGTCTGATCGAAATGAGCAAAGGTCATATCATAGTGTTTGAAGGCAAAAAACTAAATTACAGGTTGTATGGAGGGGATGCGTAATGGCTGTCTATAAAGATAAGTGGAATGGATATAAGGGCAACACCTGGCGAGTTGCCTGCTATTACAAAGACTGGAAAGGGGAAAGAAAAAAACATGATAAACGAGGCTTCCATACGAAAAGAGAAGCCTTGGCGTATGAGAGAGAGTTTCTGGCAAAAACCAGCAAAGATATCAATATGGGGTTTGACACCTTTGTGGATATCTATCTGGGAGATCTGAAGCCTCGAATCAAGCCGACAACACTGGAAACGAAGGAATCCATCATTAACACACACATCATCCCATACTTTAAACAGATGAGTCTCGCGGAGATCACTGCCACTGATATTCTTCAGTGGCAGAACTCCATGCTCAGCCTTAGGGATGATAACGGGAAAGGATACTCGCAGACCTATCTGAGAAGTGTTCATAACCAGCTGAACGCCATATTCAACCATGCGGTCCGATATTATGATCTGCCGAAAAACCCATGCCGGACCAACAAGAAAATGGGAAAAGCCAAAACCGGAGAGATGAAGTTCTGGACCGGAGACGAATACAGTAGATTTTCAAAAGCAATGGTTGAAAAACCTTTATCCTACTACGCATTTGAACTCCTGTACTGGACAGGGATAAGGTGCGGAGAACTGCTGGCATTGACCAGGGCAGATTTTGATCTTGATAATAGAAAACTCAGGATCAATAAAAACTTTCAGGTTGTTAAGGGTAAACCGCTTATACAATCCCCGAAAACAGAAAAAGGAAACCGAATCATCGACCTGCCGGAATTTCTGTGTAGGGAGATGGAAGATTTCTTTGAATCCATCTACAAAATGGATGAGAACAGCAGGTTATTCGAAGTAACAAAAAGCTACCTTCATCACGAACTGGACCGGGGATGCAGACAGGCTGGTGTGAAGAGAATCCGACTTCATGATCTGAGACATAGCCATGTTTCTTATCTCATAAATCTCGGATTCTCCGCTGTGGCGATCGGTGACCGTGTCGGACATGAGAGTGTGACCATCACAGACCGTTACTCCCATCTGTTTCCATCCGTACAAAAGCAGATGGCTGAAAAACTGGATGAATCGTTTAATCAAACCCATAAGAAGGAGGCGGAAAATGAATGACAAGATATACCGGAGGGTGACACAACCTTCCGGTAACCCCAAAACTACCATGAAGAAAAATGTGAAGAACAGAAAACGGAGTATGATTATGAACTTCAGGGTAACGCCGGAGGAGAAGGAACTGATTGAAGCGAGAATAAAACTGTCAGGGCTTTCAAAAGAGACATTCTTCATCGAAAGCTGCCTGTATCAGGCAGTCTTTGTCAAAGGGAATGTCAAGACATTCGACGCAATATGGAAGAGTATGAAGGCCATTGAAGAGAAGTTTATGGAGACAGACTTTCCGGAACATCCAGACCTACATATTCTGACAGAACTTCGTACAATCCTGGAATTGCTGGAGAGAATCCATAAGAAGGGGGAATGAATATGGCGAGACGAAGGACCACAGGAGAGCAGATCTCAGATTTGGAAAAAAAGATGGAACAGATGGCTGCTCAGAAAAAACAACTGATGGCCAGAAAAAAGGAGGAAGACCGAAAAGCCAGAAACAGAAGATTGATCATCATCGGTGCAGAAGTGGAGAAGATTCTCGGCAAGCCAATCGAGGAAAAAGATCTTCCGAAGCTTCGAAGATTCCTGAATGATCAAGAGCGGAGAGGAAAATATTTCAGTAATGCAATGAGAGACAAGGAAGCAGAAGATTCGGGAGAGACCTTGTCAGACAAATGACTTTGTTCCTCCCTTAGTACACTAAGGGCGCACTTACAGGTGGGCGGAGCCCACCTGTTATAAGTACGCTCTCCGAGGGGCAGGGGATTCCGATTCCCCTGCACTCTTCGGCTTCAGGATTAAAGAGGAGGTGAAGATATGGCGATCTATCATTTTAGCCTGAAAACCTTAGGTAGGGACGGCGGAAAAACTGCCGTTGCCTCCGCGGCATACATCTCCGGAACAAAGCTCCGGAGTGAAGAAACAGGTCGCAATTATAATTACAGGAAAAAGAAAGAAGTTGTATTTCGGCATATTTTTCTTCCGGAGTATGCACCGGAGGAATATAAAAACCGGGAATTGCTATGGAATGCTGTCCAGAAAGTAGAAAGACGATCGGACGCCCGCCTTGCAAGAGTAATCGATGTAGCATTGCCCAAAGAATTTAGCCGCGAACTGCAAATCCAGATTCTTAATAAATATGTTAGGGAACAATTTGTCTCTAAAGGAATGTGTGCAGATGTGGCGATCCATGATAAGCAGGATGGAAATCCCCATGCACATATCATGCTGACAACAAGAGCCTTCAATTCAGATGGCACTTGGAGCAAAAAGGAAAAATCAGTCTATAAACTGGACATGGAAGGAAACAAAATTCCTGTCATGGATCCGGAGACCGGGAAGCAAAAAGTTCGGGTTCGAAAAGGGAAAGGTACAGAAAAAGTCTGGCAGCGACAGTCAATTCCATCCAATGACTGGAATAAGAAAGAGAATGTTGAAGTCTGGCGGAAAGAATGGGCTACACTTTGTAACCAGTACCTCGAAACTGACCTGAAAGTCGATCACCGTAGTTATAGACGTCAGGGCCTTGATCGGGAGCCCATGATCCATGAGGGATATGCCGCCAGGCAGATGGAACAAAAGGGTGTCACTTCGGAACGGTGCGATTATAATCGTGAGATCCGAAAGAGAAACCAGCTGAGGCAGGAAATCCGGCAGAAAGCGGAAGAACTGTATCAAAGTATAATGGAGAAAGCGAGGGAAATCTATGGACGAATTAAAAGACATCTTAGAGTTGATGAAGAGGGAAGAAGCCCTGTTAGACCTTCTCGACGAAGACGACAGATTGATGTCGCAGCAACAGAAGGAAAACGAGACATTGAGGATACAGAATCATTCCTTGAAGGAAACCTTAAAGAAACAAAAGAAACGGATCAGTTCATTGATCGCACAAATCGATCGATTGACCGATCAAAACAATGCCTATATGAAACAGAACTCCATATTACAGGAACAGAATCAGAGATTAATACAATTAATCAACGAATAGACCGGCAGCGTGAGGAGAACGAAAGACGCTTCCGGACGATTATGGAAAGACATCAAAGATTAACGGGAGGTGACAGTTATGATACAAACCATATCGGAGAAACAACAGCTGATGACTTTGGTAGAAGAATATCAGAACCGGATCGAGGAGTTGAGCGGGATCATTCAGAATCAGAAAAAGAAGATCGAAGAGCAGGAATATACGATCCGGCTTCAGGAGGCGGAGATCAAATGCCAGGAGGCAGCGAGTATGTTACAGAATACAGAAAACAATGCTTTGAAGATGCTTCTGAAAGAAAAGGAAGATATGAACAATCTGAAAATGAAGGTTATAGAAGAGCAGGAACAGAGGATCAAAGGACTGAAGAACCGGTTAGAGAGGCAATAATGGAGAAAAGACCTGCCAAAGTCAGGAAAAAGCCAAAACCTAAAGAGATTGGGTTTCCGAGGCTATAAATCTATTTAAGTCAAATAATAATCCAACATAGTCATTTTGTTTTATTATGACTATGTTGGATTGACTTATGGCAAAGTTTATGATAATATGCAACTAAGTCAAATTATATTAAAATGACTTTATTAAACTTTAAAAAGAGGATAATGAATGAGAACACTAGATTATAAAACGGAATATAGGAAGTTATTATCCCCGGAAATAGTATCTTATCTGGCACATATCCATGAGCAGAAAGGTCAACAGAATCTATTTATAGAAGCACAGGAGGATGCTCTTTCTGAACTGCTTGAGATTGCGTTGATCCAGAGTACGGAGGCTTCCAATCGCATTGAGGGCATTGTTACTACTGATGATCGCCTGAAAAAGATTGTAATGAATAAAACAACTCCGAAGGGTCGTAGTGAACGAGAGATCGCCGGTTATCGAGATGTATTAACTACGATTCACGAAAATTATGATTACATTCCTATCAAGCCTGGAATGATTCTGCAGTTACATCGAGATCTATATAGATTCAGTAACTCACCGATTGGGGGAAGTTTTAAGAATTCTGATAACATTATTGCGGAGCAACTACCGGACGGGACAAAAAGAGTGCGGTTCCAACCGGTTCCAGCATGGGAAACTGCGGAAGCAATCGATACTATATGCGATGCGTTTCAAAAAGCTTTGGACGATGCAGAGATGGATCCTCTTCTCTTAATCCCTATGTTTATTTTGGATTTTCTTTGTATTCACCCTTTCAACGATGGTAATGGACGCATGAGCCGTTTACTTACACTTCTACTACTTTATCGTTCGGGATACTTTGTTGGAAAGTATATCAGTATTGAGAGACTGATCGCAGACAGTAAGGAGACATATTACGAAGCACTACAGGACAGTTCAATGCAGTGGCACGAAGGTGAGAACGATTATCTTCCCTTCGTCCGATATATGCTTGGCATCGTGATTGCCGCATATCGGGAATTCTCCTCCAGGGTGGATATCCTCGTTTCAAAAGGACTTTCTAAACCTGAACGGGTGCAGGAGATAATCCGTCGAACAACAGGACGGATCACGAAGAAGCAGATTATGAATCAGTGTCCTGATATTAGTCAGAAAACTGTGGAACGGGCATTAAAAGACTTATTGGACAACGGTGATATCGTGAAAATTGGAGGAGGCCGCTATACCTCCTACACATGGAATTGGGAAAAGGAGTAAGTCAATGGTGACAGGTGAATTGAAAAGTAAAATAGATAGCCTTTGGGAGATTTTCTGGACCGGCGGTCTGACGAATCCATTGGATGTTATCGAGCAGATGACCTATCTGATGTTTATTCATGACTTGGATGATTCGGATAATACTCGGGCTAAAGAGGCTGCGATGCTCGGTCTGCCTTACGAGAGCATATTCGCAAAGGAATTGCAGATTGGTGACCGTACCATTGATGGCAGCCAACTAAAATGGAGTGTGTTCCATGACTTCCCTGCAGGGAAGATGTACAGCACTGTACAGGAATGGGTCTTTCCTTTCATTAAGGAACTTCATGGAGACAAAGAAAGTGCCTATTCTAAATACATGAGTGATGCTATATTTAAGATTCCCACCCCCCTGATGCTGGATAAAATTGTTACAGCCATGGACGGAATTTATGAACAGATGGCGAAGCTCAAAACAGCAGATACTCGAGGGGACGTGTATGAGTACCTGCTATCTAAGATTGCGACGGCAGGTGTTAACGGGCAATTTCGTACCCCACGCCACATTATCCGTATGATGGTGGATCTGATGGAACCCAAGGCAGATGAAATTGTATGCGAAAGCAAGACGCAAAATTTGATACAAATTAACGATTGCCCTCTCAGGGGTGTCGCATAGGACTTAGGGGTGTCGGTTTTACAGACCGGCGCGTTTTTGTATATAGGGGATGTAGTTATGGCGACGATTACAAAGAAACAGATGGAAGAATATGAACGTCTGCGCCGGGATCGGGACAAT
>JBGUIF010000053.1:0-4704 GCA_045112755.1 Anaerobutyricum sp. | reverse complement strand
GGCAGGTCCATCCCCTTCCACCACGGAGTCACCACCGTCAAATTCTACATTCTCATCAATGCCGTCATAATTCTGATAGTTATCCTCAAGCTGCTTGAGATCCTCTTCATTCTCAATCTGATCGATATTCTCAATGTTTCCCAGATCATCCTCGTAGTCCTGGCCATCGCTGGTCTCGGTCTCATAGCCCGGATTCTCCGTGGACTGTATATATGTCTGCTCCGCCGATACTTTAACACAGCTCATTCCGGATTTAAGCCCTGCCTGGCTGGCATTGGCAATATAATCACCCTTCTCCAGTCCCTCGATAATCTCATATTCATCAAGATCAGGATTGTAATTATCACCCACTTTAACCTTTTTGTACTCCAGCTTGTCGTTCTTGTTGGCAACCCATACATAGAACTCTCCATCTTCCTGAGCCAGATAGGTAGAATTCAGCCAGATTCCTGTTCTGTTTACATCCTGATTGTTGTCCTCTTCAATTAGCACGTGCTGGCCCATCATCAAGCCTTCATCGCTGTCCAGTTCAACATAGAAATTATAGTAGGAGGAGGATTCGGATGAATTTCCTTCTCCTGTCATGTAGTTGTCACCCTCCGTGTTCTCCTGGGCAGTGGTATTGGTCTTAATCTCAGAGATAAATCCTTTCCAGACCTGGGTATTGTCAATCCTGGACCGGACAATCACCCTTTCACCTTCACTGATGTCGGACTGGTTCTGCTCGCTGATTTTACCCTCGATTCTATAGTCACCGGTGGCCAGAATCACCATGTAGTAACTGTTGTCACTTCCATCTGTGATCGCCATATTATCCGTGGAGTTTTCGGAATCCTCACTGTTTCCCTGACCAAGGCTCTCATTGAGACTCTTGACCACGCCATCAATCTTACTCTTTACGGTGGCATTTTTGATGGTCTTCTTCAGCTTCTTAATCTCTTTCTTATCCTGCTTGATGTCCAGCTCATTCCTTTTGATCTCAGCCTGAGCCTTCAGAATTGTGGTCTGAAGTTCCAGTTTCTCAGTGGCGCTGGCAGACCTCAGGGCTTTTTCAGACTGCTCAATGGTCTGCTCGTTAGTCTTATTGGCATTTTCCTTCTCCTGGATATCCAGTTCCAGCTTTTCCTGGTTCAATTTCAGCTCATCAGTATTATATTTAAACAGCTTGTCACCGACTTTGACCTGCTGTCCGACCTTCACATAACATTTGGCCACAGTCATGTTGGAGTCAAGAGAAATATTCCAGGCTTCCTGGGAAGCCACAACGCCTGTAAAACGGTTCAGCACACCACTGGATGAACCGCTGTACTCCATGATCTGTCGTACGGAAGAAACATAAACTTTCCCCTCTCCACCGCTGTTCAGATTGCGGAAAACGAAAGTGAGTACAACAGCAAGCACTGCCGCTATGGCAGCCCCGGCCAGTATAATCTTCTTTAGAGGCAGTTTCTTTTCAACGTCGTCCACGTAGGTAATCTCTTCATCGCCAAAACCGCTGCCTCCGCTGACGCTGACGTGCTCACTGAAATTGCCAGACGCCTGTTCAGACCCCTGGTTCTTTTCTCCCTCAGATGACACAATCTGGTCTTCTGAATCTCCTTCTTCTATTGTCTGCCCGGACATCTCTTCAGGTATGGGATTCTCGTCCTGTATGGGCTTCTCATCTCCTGCGTCGACCGGGCTCTCATCACTGTAAGCCGGGAAGAACTCTCCCTCTTCCCCTGCTTCCTCTTTCATCTCTTCAGTCTGCACATCCACTGATGCCTCGTCCGTCATTTCAGGTTTATTCTCTTCCACAGAATCTGGCGGGGTTTTCTTCCATTTCTTGAAAATGCCTTTTATGAAGCTTTTTTTCTCTGGTTTCTTCTCCTCAGCTTCGGGCAGTTCTTCCTCCAGGCCGGGTATGTCCTGATCCTGACTGTTTTTTCCCTCATTTTCGTCCGATTCATCCGGTGACTCCGGCATCTCTGCCTCCGGATCCAATGTAGAATCTCCATAATCAGAGACTTCATCATCTTCATCCTTATTTTCAATAAGGTCCTGAATCTGATCAAGTTCCTCCTCATATAATTGGAAATATTGTTTATTCTTATTTCTCCAAAACATGCTCAGCCTCCTGCCATTTTTCCATCCTTCTTATAAAAAAACAAATAAAAAAAATGTAATTTCCAAAAATAACACATAATTTTTTCTTATGATATCACACCTGTTTAAAAAAATCATCTATGTTTTTTCAATTTTCTTACTTTTTTTTGATATTTTTTCTGAAATATCCTTCAAAAACCTACGATTAAAGGATACCATGAATCCTTCTCTCTCCCATCAGCTGGTAAACCATCCCCTTCTATTTGCACAAAAAAATGCATTATTTAAGATGATAACAGGAAAATATCAAATTTCTGTGGCCGATTCATCCCCAGATTAAACTACACAGAAAAATCACAGAAAAAAAGAAGCACCGCAAAGGTGCTCCTTCATGAGAAAAGATTTTTAATCATTATTTTTACATAGCTTTTATTCTCTCTATGGCTTTTTTCGTATTTTCATGCGTGCCAAAGGCTGTCAGCCGGAAATATCCCCTGCCGCTGGGCCCGAATCCTGACCCCGGGGTTCCCACCACATTGGCCTCTTTCAAAAGAAGATCAAAGAAGGTCCAGGAATCCATTCCTGCCGGTGTCTTCATCCAGATATAGGGGGCATTCACGCCGCCGAAAACTTCATAACCGCAGCTCTTCAATCCTTCTTTAATCAGAGCAGCATTTTCCATGTAATAATTCACCTGACTTTTGAGACTGGCTCTTCCTTCGGGACTGTAGCAGGCCTGCCCGGCCCTTTGAATGATGTAGGGGGCCCCATTAAACTTAGTCCCGTGTCTCCTTGCCCAAAGGCTGTGCAGTGACACGTCCCCTGCCTTCAGGTCCTTTGGCACCACGGTAAATCCTAAGCGGACACCGGTAAAGCCGGCGTTCTTTGAAAAACTGCGGATCTCAATGGCACAGTTCCTTGCCCCCCGGCACTCATAGATACTATGGGGTACATCCGCCTCCTTGATATAAGCCTCGTAAGCAGCATCATAAATAATCACTGCCCCGATTCTGCAGGCATAGTCCACCCATTCCTGCAGCTGCGTCCTGGTCAGGGTTGTTCCTGTGGGATTGTTGGGAATACAGAGATATATGATATCCGGATTCTCTACAGGAAATGCCGGCACAAAATAATTCTCTGCCGTGCAGGGCATATAGATGACATTGCTCCAGGTCTCCGAAACAGGATCGTAGGTTCCCGTTCTGCCGGCCATGACGTTACTGTCCACATAGACAGGATACACCGGATCACATACAGCAATCCGGCAGCTGCTGCTGAATATTTCCTGAATATTGGCAGAGTCTGATTTTGCTCCGTCGCTGATGAATATTTCATCCGCATTAATGTCGCATCCCCTGGACTGATAATCACCGGCAGCGATGGTCTCTCTCAAAAAAGGATAACCCAGATCTGGTGCATAGCCATGAAATGTTTCCCGAACTGCCATCTCATCCACAGCCTTGTGCAGCGCCTCGATAATCTCCGGTGCCAGAGGCTGCGTCACATCACCAATGCCAAGACTGATAATCTCTTTTTCAGGATTGGCTTCCCGGTAGGCAGCCAGTTTTTTTGCGATTGTTGAAAAAAGATAGCTTCCCGGCAGTTTCAGATAATTCTCATTGACTTTGATCATAATACTTTCATCCTTTCTGATGCCATCCATCAGTCTGACAGATGCTTTCCATATCCCAAATGATCCAAATGATTCTAATGCTTCCAGTGATTCAAATAATCCAAATGATCCAAAAGACCGATGGTTCGGTACCCTATTTCAGGTCGGCCGGCAGAATCATCTCTCCGTCAAATACCACCGTGGCCGGACCTGTCATATAAACCAGGTTTTCCCGGCGGTCCCAGAAAATCTCCAGATCCCCTCCCAGAAGATGCACTGTTACCTTATCGTCTGTCAGGCCGCCAAGGACACAGGCCACTCCCACTGCGCAGGCTCCGGTTCCACAGGCAAGGGTCTCACCCGACCCTCGCTCCCAGACCCTCATCTTCACTTCGTGCCGGTCCAGCAGCTCCACAAACTCCGTGTTGGTCCGTCTGGGGAAGAGAGGATGGTTCTCAAAGCAAGGACCGACTGCCTCAATATCCAGGTCATCCACAGAATCTATGAAAACCACGGCATGGGGATTGCCCATGGACACACAGGTCATCTCCCATGTTCTGCCGCAGGCTTCCACAGGCACTTTCACCGGAGGTCTGTCCGGCACTTTCACCGGAATCAGGTCAGGATCCAGAATAGGTGCCCCCATGTTCACCCTGACTCTGCTGACCCTGCCATCCTCAACGGTCAGCTTCAAATATTTGATTCCGGCCAGAGTTTCCACAGAAATCTCTGTTTTGTCCGTAAGTCCGTAATCATAGACATATTTGGCAACACTTCTGATCCCATTACCGCACATCTCTGCCTGGGATCCGTCCGCATTATACATGTCCATGCGAAAATCTGCTTTGTCGGAGGGGCAGATCAGGATAAGGCCGTCAGCTCCCACCCCAAAATGCCTGTCGCTGACATAAGGAGCCAGAGCAGATGGATTCTCCACCTTTTCTTTAAAACAATTCACATAGACATAATCATTGCCCAGGGCATGCATTTTCGTAAATTTCATATTC
>JBGUIF010000052.1:0-18422 GCA_045112755.1 Anaerobutyricum sp. | reverse complement strand
GCAGCAGTGACTACCTTATGGGCTGCAAGCAAAGGGGTCTCAGCGATTCAGAAAGGATTAAACCAGCTGGAGCAAAAAGAAAATGATGAAGAAAGCGACGTTGCTAAAGAGAAAGATGCGGCGATAAAGAAAAAAGGCAAAAACCTGATAAAGGAAATTCTGAAACGGCTGATATTTACCTTTATGGTGGTGATCCTGATCCCGGCCTTGCTGGTGTTTGATATGCTGGGGGACACGATTGCGGATCTTCTCTTCAACGTTTTTAAAAAATTGAATCCGGAAGGGGGAGGTATATCTCTGTCGAAGATCGGCTCCTTCTTTCATATCAGTTCACTGGCGGTTTTGCTGTTTGCACTTCTGGTAATTCTGCAGATCTATGCTGTTCTACCTGAGAAGCACCGGACACTGAAAAGCCAGCTTCCCGGAGCTATCTTTACCGGATTATCCTGGCTGATCTTTACCAAACTGTTTTCTTTCTTTATACCGCGTTTCTACCATGCTTCTAAATTTTACGGATCCCTGGCATCTCTGTTTCTGGTTGTTTTATGGCTCCGTTTCATGGTAACAATTCTTTTTGCCGGCGGAGTTCTGAACCGAACTTTGGAGGAGACCCATAAGCCTCGGTCGTAATCCAAAAAAGACGCCCACTTTAAAGTGAGGCGTCTTTAATACTCTCTTTACTTCCCGCTAATCTTCCTGGCTCGCTCCTCTTCGAATTTCTCCTTTGCTTCTTCTATACTCTTTCCGTCAATGTAATAGGCAATGGCGGCTTTTCCAATGCTATTAGTTCCAAAACTGGCTATTCCGGCACTTACGGCAGAACCGGCACCAGGCCAGATAGCATTGATAAATTTAGATCCCTGCTGGGCAACAAGTCTCAGTCCATAACCAACGGCACCAACTCCTCCTACGCTGAAAATAAACTCTTTTGCTGCATCCAAAGATACTTCTCTTCCGCTCAGGGAAGCAATCAAGGCAACCAGCAAGGACTGAAGTATCAGAAGGATATAGATATCCGATGTCGGAATAGGCGCCGCTGCCACTGTCGCAGACAGTCCTGTAAATACTTTATTAATATGATTCGCGATCCTGGTTACTACATCATTCAATCTTGCGGCCATCCTCAGACCCATCTGCGCTTCAAAATCCTGGATGGCCTCTTCCAATATATCAAGGAGTTCCTCGATATGATAGCGGCCGTCAAATGCAATCTGCAGGTTTTCCACATCATGCTTTGGTAAGTGATCAATCTCTTCGGCATCCACCTCCAAACCATCAGGAGTCATCCAGTCAATCAATGATGATACCGGTACGATGTCATCTATCTTCAACCCATTCTTAATGATGATGCCTTTGTAATATTGAACTACCTCATTGATTCTCTCGATTTTGTTTTTCGGGTATTCCTCCGGAGTTTTAAATCGAGCCGGGGCCATTTCATCGCACTTATTTACAACGACAACAATAGGAAGCCTCAGTTTATTTACCGCAGCATACTCCTTAGCTACTTTTTTCATAAACTCAACATCCGATATAATATCGTCTCTGTGCGTACAATTAAGCATCATGATTGCGACATCCGGAAAGAACTCATTAATCTGGTTGATCAGCATCTGTTCCGCAGATAAATCCTGGTTTAATGACTCTGATTCCGCAAAACCTCTTGTATCGAGGATTTCCATCAAAACCCTGTCTTCAACTTTGCACTGATATACCTCAGCCTCCTCTGTGCAGCTTCTAGTATCACTGACTTTTGCAACGTAAGCACCACACAGAGCGTTAATCAGGCTGCTTTTGCCAACACCAGTTCTTCCAATAAGAAAGATTCTCGGCGGCCTATGGGAATCAATACCCTCCATCAGCTGCTTAAGCTCCTTGTCTCCAAGAATGGTGTCCTTCAGAAAAACTTTTGTTTTATCCGGAATCGTCTCTGGAAGGTGATCAAGACGCTCTTCTGTTCTGATATAGAAATTCTTCATGTTCTCCAGCCTTTTTTCAATCGTCGTTTTATACGCTTTCATCATAATCCCCTCTTTCATACTTAAAGATCATCTCATCTATTCTATTAACCGGATGTACCTCATTTTCACGATATATTCCTTCAACAGCACCCTCTGGTCAGTCTTTTCTGTCTGTTTTTTATATAGTATAATATAAATTAAAATCTGAATATATATCAGGCAGCATGGATTAGATTTCACTATTCCTCAAAACAGAAGAAATATGACGATTCTCTTGAACTGGCCATTAGATATCGTGGAAAAAGAGAAAAGACAGGAAAGAATATGGGGGAGTGCTTATGGATTATTTAAAAACATTCGAAGTCACTGAGAATAAGAAGCGCTTACATCGCAGGAAATCAATGCTGATGGGCAAAGCATCTATGATATTAACAGGCATTTTACTCATCGTAGGATTACTTGCCGGATGTGGTGAGCCAGAACCGACCAAAGAAATATATAACACGAAAGACTATATCGAGTACAATTTAGACAAATGGGCTGCAGACATATTCAATACTGTGTACGAGTCCTCAGATAAATCCTCAGATTATAAGAACATTGACAAAATCCCGCTTTCGGGAGAAACAATTCTTGCGTATTATCACAAGACTGACGACCCCTGCTGTAATGTTTATTGTAAATACAATATGCCGGGATATGTTCCTAATGATAAGGATCTTATCCCGGAATCACCGTTTTTCCTTCCGGTTGTTTCAAATGGAGATCCCGTTATCCCTGATGTCCCCGAATCGGCATGGGCGGAATATAAAGAAAAATGTGAATATCTCATTGTATACGGAGGATTTGAATCGGGCAGAATCGAAGGATATTATCAGGGAAATATTGACCGTGTATCAACCAAAACAGTGGTATATGTTATTGATCCTCAAAAAGAGAAACTCCTACTTCGAAAAACCATCGGAACCAATTCTCCGGGAGATGTAACTTCCACTCCGACGGGACAGGTTATGCATGATCAAGCAAAAGATTACATTGCTCATTTATTTGAGGATTAGCAAAACTGGGATTGCGGAGGTAATGAATCATGAAAAGACACTCAAATTACCGACGACTTTTAATGATAAGTACAATTGTTGTTACTGTAGCGGCAGCAATCACTCTTTCCAGATGCGATGCAAATAAAGAACAGGATCAAAAAAGTATGTCTCTTAGTGAATATTTGGAAGAAACCAGCGAAAACTGGTTTTTGACAGGGAAAAAAAAGTATACCGTCCAGGCAATGATGGTTTCAAAAGAAACGACTTTCTACAATGATTTGGAAAATGTGAATTTAATTGCCACTGACGATGGAGAAACCGTGGTATTAAAAGGAACCAGAGACGAGATATGGACTTCTCCTTTGACACAGGTTATTACCACATATACAAAACCGGACAGCAGTGAACTATGCAAAGAAGATTTTGCGGACAAAGATGTATTTATTGACATTGTTACGATCCCGACCAAGGACAAATACTATGCCATGCATGTTCCAGACAACATCACTGTCACTGTAGAGACTGCCCAGGGAAATGTACTGCACACTAACCTTAAAAATGCCCAGCATGGTGAAGGTGATTATCTTGTTTGTACTATACGGGAAGACGGTGAGCCAAATCTTTCAGATGTCTGGGTTCTGAATGGTCTTATCTTTCCAAATTGCTATGATACTTCTCACATGAACCACCAGTAACACCTCGAAAAACACTCCTGATTCCCACTTATAGATCTTTCTGGAGTCTGTCTAAGAACCGTTTTAAGAGACTGCATAATTACAAACAAAAAACTTCTTCAGGAAGTCTGTAATGATTCCCGACAACTTCTGTGCAGTACACGCTGCAATTGCTGACATACTTTGACCACCAGCTCCCGTGAGAATCCGGCGTCAGATATTCAAGGATCCCTTTCATTGCAATCGCATGGGTCGAAACTAAAATACTTTTCCCTCCGGCGTCCGGTTTGATCTCTTCCATGAATGCCCCGGCTCTCCTTACCACTTCTTCCAGAGACTCCATCCCGGCCGGTGCAGGATTATGGACAAAGTCTGAAAAAAACAAAGACACCTCCGGAAGCGGCTTTAGGAGGTCCATTCCTTCATATGGGCCATAGTCCATTTCAATCAGGCGATGGTCAATCCGGAGGGGGCAGACCTTCGTGATGATTGCTGCAGTCTCTACTGCCCTTTGAAGGGGACTGGAATAAACCATGTCAAAGTTGATATCCTGAGACTGAAACCAGTCCCGGACACGAGCGGCCTGATTTCGCCCTTCCTGATTGAGTGGTACGTCACTTCTTCCCTGCAGGACACGTGCGCGATTCTTCTCTGTCTGTCCATGACGGATGATATAGATCATAAACCTGCTCCTTTCTGGAATCTCCCGGACCCGGCATCCAAAGATTAACTGCTTTCTCCTCTATATTCGTCAATCTTCTCCTGTCAATCAATGAATTTTGCCAAGACCTTTTCAATGTTTTCCTCCGTTGGAGGTTTATCATAGGCCCATTCCACCAGCCGGACCTGGTTTTCTTCGCAGAGTTTTCTCTTTTGCTGGTCCAGAATCTGTCTTTGTGACAGCGCTTCTTCCCCACCAAAGAATTCGACAGGATGATAATGCTGGACTCCCTGATGCTCAATGGCTGTCTGCAGGGAAGGGATATACAGGTCAAGGCTCTGCCGTCCCAGCCATTTGGGTCGATATTGGTAAAGGGTATCCGGGTATTTTTTTCTGACGGCATGAAACAAAGTCAGCTCATGCTTCCACTTTGGACGGATGATCCCTTCCGCCGTCAGTTTTGTTCTCAGTTTTGTTCTGGCCAGCCTCCAGTCAGACCGGAACCCGTCTTTCTCTTCATAAAGGGCAATGTCCGAATACCACCATTGGAAAACCGGCATGATAACCCTGGTCAGGTTCAAAAAGAAATCAAGTTCGGAATCAAAATATCCACATTCCAGTATGTGTTCGATATTTCGACGCACATAAACGGTTTTTACAGGGTTATGGCAGAAGGGAATGCTGCCCTGGTATTTTGCCAGCCGGTCTGGCAGGTAGGGAGAACGTAAGACAACCCCGTCTTCCCACAAATGGTTATGATACCATGGAAGAGAATAATCATAGAGAGAATAGCCCCCAAACACTTCCTGGGAGGCATTGGTATAAAGCAAATGATACATCAGGAGGACATCATCCATATTCCTTTTATCGAAAACCGCAAGGTAATGAATCTTTTCCTCATCCGGGAGAAGGTTTTTGACCGGATAGAAAGCTTCTGCCTTTTTACAGACCTCTCTGACCACAAAGAATTGGGATGAATAACTCTCCGGGAAAAGGAAACATGCTTTACGATCGGTATCCAGTGTTTCAAACTGGCTCATGAATTCTTTCACATAAGGATTATCTTTTCCAGGGAGTGATTCTTCAATTTTCTTTCTAGTAGCGTATCGGTACGGGAGGTCAGCCCAGGATAACTGTACTAAAAACCGGTCATACCGGTTTGAAATATATTCCTCCTGGATATCATTAAAATCTTCCCTGTAGGATTCATGTTCCTCAAGAAGCTTCTCCAATGTGGTAAATGTTGTCATTTCGTGATAGCGGGGATATCGTTCCCAGAGCAGATCAAGCCGGTCAAAGGATGAAGACTTAGACGGTTTTAAGTGAATCGGCGGATACATGATGAACCCTTTCTATCGTGATCAACTAATCCCTAATAAAGGATTTAATGATCCCTGACATTTGCTTTTTTGATTTCGAAGCATTGTTTGGCCTTTTTCATGTTGTCAATGAAATGATGGTCTGGATATGCACTTTTCTGCTTATCCGTCCTTGCATACAATTAACCATAAATCACCAGGCATGTCAAGCACACCCACAAACAATTGCGTATACTATAGGTAATAACTCACAAAAAAGTAAAACATTTTCCCTGTTTTTTATAAAAAATATATACATTATATTGACAGGACGCAAACATTTTGATATTATTCAATTAAGTTAATTTAAGTGGACTTGAGTTTTTGAGGCGTCCATCCAATATGGCATCTATCAGGATGCCGTATTGGATGGACGCCTTTTAAGGTATAGGGGATTGAGAGGCAGGGGGGTTGATGTCCGCTTGCGGACTTTGTTTTACACTCGGAGGTTTTTATGGTCAACCATTTACGAGAATTAATCGGCAATCAGGTCATAGTTCCATCCTGTTCAACATACAAGCAGATGGAGTTTATTGCAGAGAAGACAAATTGGCAGTGCATTATGCTCAAGATGGGTGATGTGGGAAACATAAGGAGTATCATTCGCTATATTCACAGTAATAATAAAAAGGTCATGATTCACCTGGATTCCCTGAAAGGTCTTGCCAGAGACAGAGAAGGAATCCGTTATCTGAGCCAGATCGGAGCAGATGCTGTAATCAGCATGAGGGCACAGAATATCCCTATGATTAAGGAGGCAGGAATGATCTCGCTGCTTGGGGCATTTCTTGTAGACTCGGCTTCGGTTACACAGACTATAGTGAATGTGGGGAATGTAAAACCGGATGTTCTGATTGCAATGCCGATAACAATTCCAGATGTAGTATTTCACAGATTGCAGTCAAATATGAATATTCCAATTATGGGGGGAGGTCTCGGCGTAAGCTGCAAAGTAATCGATCATGCCCTGGAGATTGGTATGCAGGCCTGTGCTGTTACAGACAGGGAGAAACTAAGTCATTATACAGACCGGCATCTTTAGGATATCAGATGTTCTTTCTATATCGAAACACAATAATTTATATATATTAAAGGAGGTAATTGACATGAAAAAACGTATTCTAGTGTTCGGTGACTCTAATACATGGGGATGGAATCCTGCAAATGATCTGGTGCAGAAGCTTTTCCGCTGGAGTGATGAAGAGCGCTGGCCGGGAGTAATGCAGAAGGAACTTGGTGACGACTATTTTGTCATTCCTGACGGACTTAATGGCAGGACATCTGTATGGGATGATCCCATTGAGGAATATCGCTGCGGCAAGGATCAGATTATCCCTTCTCTTGATGTCCATGATCCTCTTGATCTGGTTATCATTTTCGTGGGAACCAATGATCTGAAGGTACGCTATACTGTATCGGCACAGGATATTGCCAATGGAGTAGGTATTATTGTAGACAAAACACTCCATCATGCAGGATGTTTTAGAGAGGGAGGTCCGAAAGTGCTCCTGATCTGTCCGCCGCCATTAGGCCCTATTGAGAATGGTGTATTTGCGGATATGTTCGAGGGAAATGTTGAAAAATCCAAAAAGCTTCCCAAATTTTTCGAAGGTGTCGCAAACACCTACGGAACTTATTATCTGAATGCCGGAGAATATGTACATAGCAGCGAGGAAGACGGACTACATCTTCAGGCTGACCAGCATGAGATCTTAGGAAAGGCCATCGCCGCAAAGGTTAAAGAAATATTCGCATAAATCAAACCGTAATCCTATTGTTTATCAGGAGGTCGAATATGGGAACAAGCAGTGCATGGATTAATGGAGAAGTCATTACCATGACAGATAAAGAGGCCCGCGCGGAAGCAATTCTGATTGAAGATGGACTTATCACGCGTGTAGGAACTTCAGACGAAATTTCTGCTCTGGCCAAAGACAAGAAGATATCTATAACTGACCTAGATGGAGCCTGTGTTCTTCCCGGTCTCCACGATTGCCATGTTCATGTCATGGTGACCGGAACGGCCTCGATGGGAGTCGATGTTTATGATGCCGGATCAGTTGCGGGGGTTCTGAAAGCCTTGAAAGAAGAAAGCATCCGAAATCCGGAGGGCTGGGTAGTCGGAGTCAGACTGGACGAGTCGAGACTGACTGAAAAAAGGCCCCCGACCCTCAAGGAGCTGACAGAAGCATTCCCGGACCGGGGAGTCTTTATTATAGACAGAGGCCTTCATTATACCCTTGTCAACCAGAAAGCTTATGATGAAATCGGTCTGACCGGAACAGAGAAAGGATTGTGCCTGGGTGAGGATGGAAAACCCAATGGAAGGCTGCACGAGGATGCTAACAAGATTGCCCGTGGATACTATAATGATTCTCTGACAGATCTCCAGAGGGAAAAAGCAATCCGGAATGTGGAGAAGATGGCGCTGGCGAAAGGAATAACCACCATCCATGCCATGGAAGGTGGTGGAATGCTCTCAGACCATGATATCCCGGTCTTTGACCGGCTAAAGGGTCAGACAGATGTGGATTTTATCGTTTACTGGGACACCTTTGATATTGACCAGATTATGGCAAGAGGTTATGACCGGGTGGGGACCGACCTGTTCGCTGACGGCTCAATCGGTTCGAGAACAGCCGCTTTTGATGAACCGTACACCGATGACCCCTCAACCTGCGGTGTTCTCTACATGACCAGGGAAGACATGACCAGATTCATCGGAAAAGCCTTAAAAAACCATCTGCAGTGTGGTTTTCATGCGATTGGCCAGACAGGGATCCGCCAGGTTATTGACTGCTATGAAGAAGCATTTAAAGAATATCCCTGGGAGGATGCCAGATTCCGTATTGAACATTTCGGTTTCTGCGATGACCGGGATATAGAGAGAGCAGCGAAAAATCATATTGTCATCTCGACACAACCGGCTTTCAGCTATTTAAGAGGCGGCCCCGGAAGTGTCTACCAGATCCGGACAGGAGTAGAGAGGGAGCGAAAGGCCTATCCCAACAAAAAGTTTTTGGATTACGGCATTACCCTGGGAGGAGGATCGGATTCCAACGTCACCCCGATCGATTCTCTCCTGGGAATTCACTCCGCAGTGAACCACCCTTATCCTGAACATCGGATCAGCTTATATCAGGCACTCAGGATGTATACCATCGATGGGGCCTACTGTGCTATGGAGGAGGATAAGAAGGGTACCATTGAAGCTGGAAAATTTGGCGACCTGACAGTTCTGGCTGACAGTCCATACAGGGTGGCGACCGATGCCATCCGGGATATCCCTGTACTAATGACCGTCAAACAGGGAAAATGTGTTTATCGTTCAGGGCAGGAATAAAGCCTTAAGAAAATATTATCAATTTGCAATCTTTTAGTGAAGGAGGTTCAAAATGGGAAAGTTTATTATCGGAATTGACGCAGGAACTACAGGAATCCGTGCCATTGCCTTTGACCATGAGTCCAACATGCTTTCCAATGCCTACTCGGAGTTTACACAGTATTTTCCGGAGCCGGGCTGGGTGGAGCATGATGCCAACGAGATCTATGATGTTGCCATGGCCATGATCAAAAAATGTGTGGACGATGGCGGATTAAGTTTCGATGACCTGCTTGCGATCGGAATCACCAACCAGAGAGAGACCACTGTCATCTGGGACAAGGAAACCGGTAAGGCTGTCTGCCCTTCCATTGTATGGCAGGATATGAGAACAGCAGACCGTGTCGCCGAATTTAACGAGAAATATGGAGATTCCAAATATGATACGGTCGGATGTGTGGCTACGACCAATGGTACCGCTCCCAAGATCGAGTGGATCATGGCCCATTATCCGGAAGTAAAGAAGGGCATCGAAGACGGCAAGCTTCTTTTCGGCTGGATCGATACATGGCTGATCTGGAAGTTCTCCGGTGGAAAGGCACATGTCGCTGATTTCTCCAACACATCTTTCACTTTGATGGGAGATATCAAAAAGCTCGATTATGATATGGATATCCTTAACGAGTTCGGAATTCCGAGAGACATCCTGCCTGAACTGGTCATCACAGGTAAGTTCTCCGTAGATACAGATCCTGCCGTATTCTTTGATCATGCAATCCCGATTGCTGCTTCAGCCGGTGACCAGACTGCAGCTGCCGTAGGCCAGGCTTGTATCCTGCCGGGTATGATCAAGAACACCTATGGTACGGGTTCCTTTATCGTCCTGAATGCGGGTGAGAAGCTGCCGCAGAACATTCCTGCCGAGACAGGACTTGTTATTGAGACAGCCAACGATATCACGGATAAACTCCACTATGCCCTGGAGGGCTTTGCCAATGTATCCGGATCTGCCATCCAATGGCTGAGAGATGGTGCCGGGGTTATAACCAATGCCAAAGAGGCAGAAGAACTGGCCAACTCTGTAGAAGACAATGGTGGTGTATATTTCGTTCCCGCATTCGCCGGTCTGCCCAATGGATCTGACCCCTACGCCAGAGGAACCATCATCGGTATTACCAGAGGAACCACTAAGGCTCACCTTTGCCGTGCCGCAATCGAGGCCATGGCATACCAGGTGGCAGAGTCCTTCAACGCCATGGCTGAGTATGCCGGCGTAGAGATCAAGGCTGTCCGGGCTGACGGCGGCGGAGCACAGAACGACTTCCTCTGCCAGTTCCAGGCAGATATCCTGGGCGTGCCGGTAGAAAGGCCTGTCATCACAGAAACCACCTGCCTGGGTGTTGCATATCTGGCTGGTGTTGCGACAGGCTTTTGGAAAGACATGGAGGAAGTAGCAGCCAAATGGCAGTGCGAGAAACGCTTTGAACCGAGACTTACCGAGGAAGAGCGTAAAGAACTGATGGATAACTGGAACAAGGCAGTGAAACATTCCTCCGGATGGCTGAAAAAGTAAGTTGAAAAAAAGACAATGAAATAAGCTGACAACTGCCCCGGGAAGCAATGCTTCCCGGGGCATGCGTCGGCCACTGCCTTGATGCGGTTGTCTCATAGAAGGGGCGCAAACAGCCTTAAGAAATCCAGCAGTATCCTTTTTTTCGGTCTGGGGCCCAAATAGTCCGGACCTACTTCCCGGGAGACAGATAACATTTCCTCAAAGTCCTCCCGGACCTTGGCCACCGCGTCATAGCCGATAAAGAGGCAGCCGTTCTCAAAATGATGGTAGAGGCTGCGGTAATCCATATTGATGGTTCCACAGGCAGCAATTTTGTCGTCCGTGATGCACATCTTGGCATGACAGAATCCCGGTGTGTATTCATAGACGCGGACACCGTTCTTTGCCAGACTGTGGTAATAGGATCTTGTGACGGCATAGATTAATTTTTTATCCGGCACCCCGGGGGTGATGATGCGGACATCTACTCCCCTTTTTGCCGCAAGTCCCAGAGCGTGGATCATTTCATCTGTCAGGATCAGATAGGGTGTGACAAACCAGACATAGTTCTCGGCATACTCTGCTATGGAGATGTAAACATCCTCTCCAACCTGCTCTTCATCATTAGGAATGTCTGCATAAGGAACGACAAAGCCATCTTCTTTTGCCTCATAGGGAACATCAGGGAGATAGGGCTCAAATTCCTGGTCATTTTCATCATCCCCCCGGACGGCATTCCACATTTCCAGGAAGGCGACGGTGAGACTCTTTACGGCATCACCTGTGATCTTAACGCCAGTATCTTTCCAGTAGCCATAGGGTTCTGTGATATGAAAATATTCATTGGCCAGATTATAGCCGCCGGTGAAACCGACTTTTCCGTCTATCACAGTAATCTTTCTGTGATCCCGATTGTTCAGAAAGAGATTCGCTCCAAGCTTAAAGGGATTGAAGACTCTGCACCGGATTCCCTTTGACTCCATCAGTTTGGCAAAATGTACGTTGATAAAGCCGATACTGCCCATATCGTCGTAAAAGACTCTGACATCCACGCCCGCCTTTACTTTCTCCTCTAAAATCTCCTGGATTCCCTGCCAGCTTTCTTTATTCTCGATGGCATGATATTCCATGAAGATAAACTTTTCTGCCTTCTTCAGTTCCTCTTTCTGAGCCTCAAGGCCTTTTGCCGCATCATCATAATAGACGATGTCCGTGTTATCATAGACGGGATAGCCGGACCGGTCATGGAGATATCTTGTGATATTGGCCGCCCTTCTGTCCTTTGAGGCAAGCCGGTCAGCCACCTCCTTATTCTCAGGCAGCAGCGGAAACAGACGGCTGTCCACTTCCTCGTAGCGTTTTTTCATGGCTCTGGTGGAAAAACTCATACCGATAAATAAATACAGGGAGACACCGAGAAAGGGGAAGATCATGATCAGGATGATCCAGGGCATTTTCATCGCTGACGTCTTGTTCTCATTATAGATAAACAGGACAAGAAAAGCACCCAGTATACGGCTTCCTATGACAATCCATTCTGCGTAATCTTTCAGCTGATACATGACAGCGACAATTGCCGCTATCTCAAGACCTACAGAAATTCCCGTAAGGATTAATCGTCTTATTCCGTTTTCTGTGCTGGCTTTCTTCTCCAAGGTCTCTGCCTTCAACACACTGCTCATAATCGCCTCCTTCTCATCTCCTTATGTATCAGTAAGTTTGCTTCTATATGTAAAAAAGCTATTTGGTGAAGCCTTTAGTGATGAATCCGCTTCCGTACTTTTTCTCAATCTTTCCAATGGCATCTTCCAACCGTTTTTTTCGTTCAATCTCTTTTTTGTGTTTATCCTGCTCGGCCTTCTGCCTCTCCTGCTTCGCCAATTCACTCTGATAATCAAACAGATTTATCTGATATGGCGCACCTTCTTTCTGGAACTTTCCGGTCCGGATCCCCAGGAGACGAACCGGGGATCCATCCCACAATTCATCAAATAATTGGACAGCATTTTTTAACAATGCTTCTTTATTGGATGTCGGCATATTAAGAAGCATTTGATGGCTAACTGACCGGAAGCTGGAATATTTGATCTCCACTGTAAGCTGCCCGGCTAAAAAACAGTGTTTCTTTAACCGTGTACTTACCGAATCCACAAGTCTGTCAAGAACCGGCAAAGCCTGGTCCCTGCTTACGACATCTTCGGGGAGAGTAGTAGAGTTACCGATACTCTTTGCCTCCCGGGCTGCGGTCTCCACCTCTGAATCATCGATTCCATTGGCATAGCACCAGAGAAGATCGCCGTGGCTTTTGAAAAGAGACATGATACGGGATCTTTCTGCCACAGCAAGGTCTCCGATGGTGCTGATTCCAACCTGTTCCATCCTTTCTGCGCTTTTCCTTCCGCACATATACAGGGTGCCGATGGGAAGGGGCCACAACTTCTCTTTAATCTCTGATGAATACAAGGTGTGAACCTTGTTTGGTTTTTCAAAATCTGAAGCCATCTTTGCCAGAACTTTCCTGTCAGAAATGCCAACATTTACAGTAAAGCCCAATGTATTCAGCACTCCGTCACAAATGAATCTTGCTGCTGCCTCGGGTGATGGGTATTGGCTGCGTATCGGTTCAAAATCCATATAGCATTCGTCGATGCTTACCTGCTGGATTCGGGGACAGATATTCCTTAGATAATCCATCAGCTCCCGGCTTTTCCTGCGGTAATAGCTGTGATCCGGCTTCACGGAAATCAGGGCAGGGCATTTCTGAAAAGCACTGGCCACAGTGTCAGCCGTATGGATCCCATACTGTTTGGCGGGGATGGACTTGGCAACAACGATACCATGCCGTGTCTTCTGGTCGCCGCCGACAATGGAAGGGACTGTCCTCAAGTCTATTTTGCTGCCGGATTCCAAAAGACAGATGGCACTCCAGCTTAAGAAAGCAGAATTTACATCGATATGAAATTTTATATTTCCGGACCTGGCAGACACAGTGTTCCCTCCTCTTTTTTCTATCATATCATATCCGGTTATCCTTCACCATATTCGACAGGCCGGGGAAGCCGTGATTATTCCTGGCAGGAAGCTTTCTATCCTGTCTTGCCACGATATCTTCATAATTTGAAGGAACGAAGTTCCCCCTTTTGTGTTACAATTGAACCACAGGATAAGAACGGAAAAACAAACCATTCAACATGATAAACTCATGGTATGTGAAATGTGAGTATCAATAAAGGAGGAGTACTGAATGTCAGGTTACCTGATCAAAGATACAACTCGGGAAGAAAGACAGAGGATTGTCGAGGAGTCCATTGGGAACATATCAGCCAACTGTGACGGCTGCATGGCGGGACTGGCGGAAATGTACCAGGACTATATAGACGGCAAAAAAGAGATCCGCCAGATCAACATGGAGTTTAGCGCGCGGTATGCGAGGGGAGACATGGATAGAGAAACTCGCAGAGGCTGTATGGGCTGATTGGAGAAGACAAAGATGAAAAGAAGTGAAGTGCCTGTAAAGCAGTCCTGGGATCTGGGCCTTATCTACAGAAGCCCGGAAGAGGCCTGGCAGGAAGCTGAAAAAATGAGTGCTATTGCGGAAAAAGCGGAAAAAGAATACAAAGGAAAACTTGGGGACGCCTCATCCATTGTGGAATGCCTTCATCTTTATGAAAAGATGCGGGAACTGGCCTCAAGAGTCTCCTCTTATTTTGAACTTGATCTGTCGACGGATTTCTCGGATTCAGAGAAGGTTAGCAGCGCCAACAAAGCCGACAGCCTTCTCACAGAATGCTTAACTAAAACAAGTTTCATTGAGAGCGGGATCGCCGGGGCGGACCCCGCAGTCCTGGAAGAGGCAATGAAAAAAGGGGGAAGCGTTTCAGGGTATCTTAAAGAATTAGTCAGAAGAAAACCCCATATTCTGAAGCCGGAAACTGAAAAGGTTCTGGCGGCTCTCGGAGAGTTTATGGAAACTCCCTACCAGGTGTATAATCAGGCGAAGTTTTCCGATATGAGATTCGATCCTTTTACCGTGGACGGGAAAGAGTATCCTCTAAGTTATGCCCTCTTTGAGGATGAATACGAGTATGAACAGGATACCCGGGTAAGACGTGCAGCCTTCCGGGCCTTTTCAGATAAACTCAGGCAGTATGAAAATGTCACTGCTGCGGCTTATAATGCTTATGTCTGCAGGGATAAAAGGATTTCCGAGGTCAGAGGATATAAGGATGTTTTTGATTACCTTCTCTTTGAGGAAAATGTCTCAAAAGACCTTCATGACCGGCAGATTGATGTCATTATGGAGAAGCTTGCCCCGCATATGAGAAGGTATGCCGCTCTATTAAAGAAGGTTCATAAACTGGATAAGATGACCTATGCTGACCTGAAGCTTTCCGTGGATCCTGACTACAATCCCAGGGTGACAGTGGAGCAGGCGGAGCAGTATATTGCAGACGGTCTCTCGGTAATGGGAGAGGACTATGTTGAAATGGTCCACCAGGCTTTTCGGGAGAGATGGATCGATTTTGCGACCAACGAAGGAAAGAGCACAGGAGGTTTTTGCGAGAGCCCCTACGGCGTGCCGGCTTCCTTCATCCTTCTTTCCTGGCAGAACAGGATGTCTGATGTTTTCACTCTGGCTCATGAACTGGGCCACGCTGGGCATTTTAAACTTTGCAACGACGCACAGGGGTATCTTGATACTTTAGTTCCCCTGTACTTTGTGGAAGCCCCCAGTACGATCAATGAACTACTCCTCTCCGGATATCTGAAAAAGACCGGGACAGATCCCCGGTTCAGGCGATGGGTGCTGGGGAATACGGTTGGCAATACCTATTATCACAATTTTGTAACCCATCTCCTGGAGGCAGCCTATCAGCGGGAAGTATATAAGATCGCAGATGCCGGGGGAAGTGTCCAAGCGTACACCTTATCTGCCATTTACAAGGATGTTCTCAGCAGGTTCTGGGGGGACAGTGTAGAACTGACTCAAGGAGCCGAGCTGACCTGGATGCGGCAGCCCCACTACTATACAGGCCTCTATTCCTATACCTATTCGGCCGGCCTCACCATCTCTGCCAGGATGGCGGAAAGGATCTTAGAGGAGGGAGAAGCTGCCGTCAGTGACTGGAAAAAAGCCCTGAAGGCCGGCAGCACGGTAAGCCCATATGAATTTGCCAGAATGGCGGGTGTTGACATTTCCACTGATCAGCCTCTGCTTGATACCATCTCATCAATCGGGGCTATGATTGATGAGATGTGGGAACTGACGGAAGAACTTGGCTTGTAGATTAACCTTGCCCCATCATTCTACCTTGTTATCATGAAGGACAGTTCAATAATGGGATATTTCAGGCAGGAGTGATGATAACGATGATTTATAGAGAAGACATGCTGGAGCTGACCCGGCGAATGACTATATCCAGGAATTGTTTTTCCCGCATCGCAGGATGTTATCTGGATAGCAGCGGCTTTGAGGACGGTTCCTTTAACGTCCATTTTGGAAACCTTTCAACAGCGGACCAGAAGAAAAATCTGGCTCTGGCAAAAACAGTCCCTTTTGCCAAAACAAACATTCAGCTGAAAGAACTTTCCTTCCCAGACGACCCCCGCAGACAAAAGACCCTGTGGCCTCTTTTAGAAGGGATCCGGCAGTCGGGATTAAGGGATGATGGATTGCTGAGTGTGTTTTATGAAGTGATCGGCGAACACTACAAGGCAAAAGGAGATTACGGAATCTACTTTTTCTTTGGCACTTATGATATTCCAGTGAAGGGTACAGATGGTGCCTGGATGGAAGGATCTGAAGAAATCTATGAATTCCTGGTGTGCGTGCTGTCCCCACTGAAGGGGGAATATGAAATGGATAATCCCCGGTTTGGTTTTCTGTATCCGGCTTTTGCAGGGCGCAGCGCAGATCCGAACAAAATCTATGTATTCCATGCGGATCCCGAACAGCCGGAAATGGATCTATTATCATTGATGATATAGAAAATCAGGCAGATGTTGACCACAGTTCCGTCCATGCGTTATAATAATGCCGCTGACACTACGACAATCAAATGAATACCCTTAGAGAGGAAGCACGACTTGAATAAATACAGAGATTTTGATAATTACTTAAAAGAACATCCTACAGATCAAGGTTATTTTGGGAAATACGGCGGCAACTATCTGGAAGATCCGGAGCTGATTAAGGCTTTTAATGAGTATGCTGATGCTTATAATACGATTGCCCAGTCTGCACAGTTTATTGCAGAACTCCGCCGGATTCGTAAAGAATTCCAGGGCCGCCCTACGCCGGTCTATCATTGCCAGAACCTTTCCAATGTTCTGGGGCGCACACAGATTTATCTGAAGCGTGAGGATCTAAACCATACGGGTGCTCACAAACTGAACCACTGCATGGGAGAAGGACTCCTGGCCAAGTTCATGGGCAAGAAAAAGCTTATTGCGGAGACAGGGGCCGGTCAGCATGGTGTTGCGCTGGCAACGGCGGCTGCCTACTTTGGTATGGAGTGTGACATCTACATGGGAGAGGTTGACATTGTAAAGCAGGCGCCAAATGTAACACGTATGAAATTGTTAGGTGCAAATGTCATTCCGGTCAGTTTTGGTTTAAAAACCCTGAAAGAAGCTGTGGACGCTGCATTCATGGCTTATGCCAAGGAGTACAAGGATGCCATCTACTGCATTGGCACCGCGGCAGGGCCCCATCCCTTCCCGTTGATGGTAAGGGACTTCCAATTCTGCATCGGTGAGGAGGCTCGTCAGCAGTTCCTGGAACAGACAGGTCATCTTCCGGACCAGGTGGCTGCCTGTGTAGGCGGCGGCTCTAACTCCATCGGCATGTTCACCCCCTTCTTAGCAGATTCGGTAGAACTTGTGGGCGTGGAGCCTCTTGGCCGAGGTCCGAAGCTGGGCGATCATGCAGCTTCCATCACCTATGGCACTGAAGGCGTAATGCATGGTTTCAACAGCATCATGCTTGCTGATAAAAATGGAGATCCTGCTCCTGTCTATTCCAATGCCAGCGGCCTTGACTATCCCGCTGCCGGTCCGGAACATGCCATGCTGCATGATATGAACCGGGTAAAATACACAACGATTGACGACGAAGAAGCAATCGAAGCCCTGTTCCTTTTGTCCCGGCATGAGGGAATCATTCCCGCTATTGAGAGTTCACATGCACTGGCCTATGCCATAAAGGAAGCACGTACCGGCATGACAGGATCGATCCTTGTCAACCTGTCCGGCAGGGGCGACAAAGATCTTGATTTTGTTGTGGAGCACTATGGTTACGGGGAAGAATTTCTGAAAAAGATGGAAGACCGCCGCCTGAAACAATGACAAGAATGCATTTGGTCAATGAAATAAAGCAGTCACACCATAATGATGTGGCTGCTATTTTTTGCCCCAAAGCCTGCCTCATGGTCTGCTTATGTTTCACCTGATCCAAATTCGTTGGCGGTTAATTAAGATTGTCCCCAATTACTCTGATGTATTCGTCTACACTCTGATCAATCTCGGAAAGCTTCTTGGCAGCTATTGTTTTTATCAGTTCCGCGTTTTCCTGTGCATGTTTGTTTGCTATCTTCGTCACTTCTTTATCCGGACTGGCCTTTGCAAGTTCAATGATGCTCTTGTCATCGAGAGAAAACTTTGCATTTACCTCCTTCTGAGTTTCATTCATAAATTTGCGAAGGTCTTTAACCCATGCTTTATCCGCGAGGCGTTTAAGAACAGCTTTCGCTGTTGCGGTATCAATCTCCTTTCCGTATCTGTCATGGTAAACGCCAGCTTCATCCACATGATAGTAATGGCCGTTTCCGGCATTGCCTATCTCGTTGAACAGCC
>JBGUIF010000051.1:0-26065 GCA_045112755.1 Anaerobutyricum sp. | reverse complement strand
GTCCGAAAACATCACTTGATAGTCCCGTTCGACTTGCATGTGTTAGGCACGCCGCCAGCGTTCATCCTGAGCCAGGATCAAACTCTCCAATAAAATGCTGATGTCTGAACTTGGCCAGTTGTCTGGCTTTTTCCCCGGACCCGAAGGTCCTGGGTGTTTAGGCTTAAACTTTCGTTCGTTCCATGGACCCGCTGCCCTGACATCACTCTGTCAGCAGGCCCGAATGTTTTTCAGAGACCTGTGTCTCTGCTCATTGAATTGAACGTTCGAGGTTGTTTTGTTATTCAGTTGTCAAGCTGCTGTTTGGCTTTCGTTTCACGCGAAAGCTTCATTAGAATATCACAAGCTTTTTTTAATGTCAAGGACAAATTCAAAAAGTTTCAAGCATCCTTATGTACAGACAAAAGACCTTTTGTCTGCCCGAATCTTTCCACAGATCTCTCGATTTTACATAATAGGAAATCGCACTTTCCTAATTAAGCAAAAAAACAGCAGCAGCCACTTCCTGTCAGCTGCTGCTGTTCTTCCAGATCCTCATATGCATTTCTACTGTTTTATCAGAGAAGATGACTCTGTAGGCCCTCCACCCCGACATGGGAAATACCGCCTGAAGCGTTCCTCCCTCCAGCCTGTCCTGAAACAGAATACTTCCCCTCTGATTCAGGATCGTGCATTCATTCTCGTGCAGGGCGATGATCTGATTCCCCCACACGCTGATGTTCTCATAGTTCATGTCCAGGAAAGAGGATGTTTTGCGGGTACCCTTACTGCTGTATATCTCAAAAGTATATTTTCCTTTTTCCGGTTTCTGTGTATTGTCTAGAATCAGGCCAAGATTGTCTCCGATCACAAAAACCGAGTCAATCTCCTCGCTGCATTTGACAGAATTCACTTCCCGGGTCTCATCCGACACCTTAAAGAAATGAACTTCTCCATCGCCCACAGCAGCCATATATCTGTCCTTCAGAAAAACCAGTTTGGGAATCATCAGATTCTCATACTCAAAACCGCCTTCAAGGGAGATATCCTCATCATTTTGCAGCTGCCTGGACAAATCATAGAAGGCCAGGGAGTTCTTTGCCTTCATTCCTTTGACAGAATAATAGCTGACCACAAGTATGGTCCCGTCAGGAGACAAGGCCGCCGCAAGAGGATAGCCTGTCACATCCACCGTGGACTTCATCTCTGCGATGAGCTTCCCCTCTCTGTCGTATACCTGAATATAATTGCTGTCCTCCCCCTCAAGGATCACTTCCACCATGCCCTGTCTGGAGATACTGGCCTGAATCAGCGGAAATCCCAGTGTCAGGGAGCTGACTTCCCCATATTCATCAAAGACAGTCAGGATGTTGCCGCCCCGGTCCCCCATGGCGGCATAGGAATCAGATTTCACAATAAAAGGGTGAGAGTAGGATACAGGGGTATTCCACTCTGAAACCCCGTACTTTTTCTGGTATTCTATACCGTCACTGCTATACTTCAGGAAACCATCTTTAAAGGGTTCGTACTTAACGTCTCCTCTCTCCTCGGTGTCCTGCTCATTCCGGTAGACATAATCATACAGACGGCTGTTGTTGCTTATATACAAGCCCACAATAAGCGCCAGCACGGCCAGCACAGCCGCGATAATCTGCGCCCTTCTCCTCCGGATCCTTTTTTTCTGGATCCTCATCAGCTCTTCTCTTTTATTGGTAAATAATTCGTAATTATAAATCCGTTTTGCCACCAGAATTCCCCCGGTAATCACAAACAATCAATTTGGCTGCGGACAGCTTAAGTATATACGTTCGCCCCCAATGGGGTTATTGTGCAAAAAATGGCTTCCACAGGTCATATCGATGAGGAAGCCATCTTTGATTATACTAAGGCTGATATCTAAGCGTTGTTCTTTTCAAACTCCCGCATAAAGGCGACCAGCTTCTCCACACCCTCAATCGGCATGGCATTATAGATAGAAGCTCTCATACCCCCGACACTTCTGTGCCCTTTCAGATTTACAAAACCTGCTGCTGTTGCTTCCGCCACAAATTTCGCATCAAGGTCCTTGTCCCCGGTCACAAAGGGAACATTCATGAGAGACCGGTCTTCCTTGACCACCGTTCCTTTAAAAAGGCGGCTCTCATCGAGGAAATCATAAAGCAGGGCGGCTTTCTTCTCATTCTTCTCTTTTATTGCCTCAAGTCCGCCCTGGTTCTTTAACCATTTAAACACCTTGCCGCAGATATAGATTCCGTAGCAGGGCGGTGTGTTATAGAGAGAATCCTTGTCCGCCTGGGTCTTGTACTTAAGCATAGTGGGCGTCCCCTCAAGGACATCATCGGCAATCAGGTCCTCGCGTATAATCACAATCACAACGCCGGCCGGACCCACATTTTTCTGAACTCCGCCATAGATCACGCCGTATTTCTCGACATCCACCGGCTCAGACAGGAAACAGGATGAAACGTCCGCCACCAGAGTCTTTCCCTTTGTGTTGGGCAGGGTCTTAAACTTTGTTCCATAAATGGTATTGTTCTCACAGATATAAACATAGTCCGCATCATCGTCAATCGGAAGATCGGAGCAGTCCGGAATATAGGAAAATGTCTTGTCCTCAGAGGAGGCAATCTTCACTGCTTTTCCATATTTGGAAGCCTCCTGCCAGGCCTTCTTTGCCCACTGTCCGGTAACGATATAATCTGCCACACCATTTTTCATCAGATTCATGGGAATCGCAGAAAACTGCTGGGAGGCTCCTCCCTGAAGGAACAGCACTTTATAGTTGTCGGGAATGTTCATGAGTTCCCTAAGATCCTTCTCCGCATCCTTAATGATATCGTCGAAGACCTTGGACCGGTGGCTCATCTCCATCACTGACATGCCGCATCCCTTATAGTCCAGCATCTCATCTGCTGCTTCTCTTAATACTTCTTCCGGGAGTACCGCCGGACCAGCCGAGAAATTATATACTCTTCCCATTGAATTATCCTCCTTATAATACGTCAGTAGAAAAACTGGTATGTATTATAACCCTGAACGGTTTATTTTGCAATTATATTTTATATTCCTGCCCGCGGTCTGTCTTATTTCCTGAACAGGTCTGTACTGAAATATCTCTCCATACGGTCAGGAAGAATGGTGGCCACCACCTTGTCCTTCCCATATTTCTCCGCCATCTGCATAGCCGCCCAGACATTTGCTCCTGAGGAAGTGCCGCAGAGAAGTCCCATCTCAGCAGCCAGTCTTCTGGTGGTATCCATAGCGTCGTCGTCAGTCACAGTGACTACTTCATCGATCAGAGAAGTGTCAAGGACCTCCGGAACAAATCCGTCGCCGATCCCCTGGATCTGATGGAGTCCCGGCTCATCTCCCAGCAGGGCTGAAACATTCTTCGGCTCCACAGCGGTTATGATGATGTCCGGGTTCTTCTCTTTCAGAAACTTGCTGATTCCCTGGAGCGTTCCGCCGCTGCCAAGCCCGGAAACAAACACATCTACCTTGCCGTCCAGCTGTCTGTAAATTTCAGGCCCTGTGGTCAGATAGTGAATTTCAGGATTGTGAAGATTTTCAAACTGCTGAGGAATAAAGTACTCGTCGGACTGGGAGGCAATGCGGTTTGCCTCCTGGACACATCCATCCAGGCTGAGGTCGGCCGGTGTAAGGACAAGCTCTGCTCCAAGGGCACGGATAATCTTGCGTCGTTCTTCACTCATATTTTCAGGCATAACAATGATAACCCGGTAGCCCATGCGCACACCGCAGAGGGCCAGACCGATGCCTGTATTTCCGGAAGTAGGCTCAACGATCGTCATCCCCTTCTTCAACTTTCCTTCCTTCTCTGCCGCCTCAAGCATATTTTTCGCAACTCGGTCTTTAATGCTTCCTCCAAGATTTAAAAATTCGGCCTTGGCAAATATTTTGCAGCCGGTTCCTTTCTCCAGACTAACTATGGGAGTTTCGCCGATCATATCCAAAACATTTTCCACTATCATAAATAATCTCCTTTTCTATATCCACAATTCTGTCCAGTCATTCAGGCCACATATAAGAGCCGGTCCGACAACACATATTAAATGAAAGTATATCACATTTTCTTCAGTGTGAAAATGTTTGATTCCACCTCTTTTTTTGCTCTTTTCCGTGTCTCTTTATGCCCTCTGTCTCAACGCCATCACTTTTAATGGATAACAGGATGGGTCTTTCTGACTGAACAGAACACTGACACTTATTGACAGGCCTGTCCGGACTTAGGTAAAATGGGAGACGAAAACCGTACACAAAATAATTTACTGGCCCTGTAACACAAAAGCAGCCGTGACGGAGGTGCTCATCATGAAAATCTGGTGCAGAATCATTTCAAATAACCATCTTCTAAAGGACCTGGTCGTGGAGAATTATGATCTGTCCATGTCCAGAACAGCCAAGGTCTACGACTGTCTTGAGCGGGCATGTTATGAACTGGATCTGGAAAAGCCACTGTGGCTGGACCAGAACAAACGAGAATTTATCAGACATTCCCGGACCCGGTTTGGCCAGGATAACTTTATTGAAACCATCCCCTTTGACTACCTGGACTTCCGGGTAATTGAGGAGGATTACTGAGGGCGGCCGCCTGTACCGGCAATTACTTAATCAGATTATAATTAAAATATAAAAAGAAGCCGTCCCAGGCAGGGATACTATACCCCTATTTTGGGGGAAAAATCTGAGTTTCTACTATATATAGTATATGCAGCGGCTGCACACCTTTATATCGTTTGCCTGCGAGAACATATACTGATTTCAGACTTCAGACAATGATGAAGCAGCATCACATTCAGGAGGAGGAAGAATTATGAAAAGAATCATATTGACCGGCGGAGGTACCGCCGGCCATGTCACACCCAATATAGCACTGATTCCGGCTTTGAAGAAAGCCGGCTATGACATTCATTACATCGGTTCCAAAAACGGCATCGAGCGCAGACTGATCCAGGATTTGGATATCCCCTACCATCCTATTTCATCAGGCAAACTCCGCCGTTACTTTGACCTCAAGAATTTCACTGACCCCTTCCGGGTTATGAGGGGATATTTCCAGGCATCCCGCCTGATTCGGAAACTGAAACCGGATATTCTTTTCTCCAAAGGAGGTTTTGTCTCCGTTCCGGTGGTCATTGCAGCCAACCGAAAAAAGGTTCCTGTTATCATTCACGAATCAGACATCACACCGGGCCTGGCAAACAAACTCTCCTTTGGCTCCGCCAGGAAGGTCTGCTGTAATTTCCCTGAGACTGTCAGATACCTGCCCGAGGGTAAAGCAGTACTTACCGGATCGCCGATCCGGACGGAGCTCTTTTCAGGAACCAGGGAAAAAGGCCTTGCTCTCTGCGGTTTCCGGCCGGATAAGCCGGTCCTGCTGGTCATGGGGGGGAGTCTCGGCTCCGTAGCGATCAACAATGCTGTCAGAGCCAGTCTGGACAGCCTGGCTGATGAATTCCAGATTATTCATCTTTGCGGAAAAGGCCATCTGGACCCGAACCTGGATACCAGGGAAGGCTACTGTCAATTTGAATATATCAGCAAGGAGCTTCCAGATCTTTTCGCGGCCGCAGATCTCTTTATCTCCAGGGCAGGCGCCAACACCATCTGTGAGATCCTCGCCCTCAAAAAACCAAATATTCTGATTCCTCTTACCGCTGCCGCAAGCCGGGGAGACCAGCTGTTAAATGCTGCCTCCTTTGAGAAATCCGGCTACTCCTATGTTCTCCAGGAAGAGAACGTAACCAGGGACAGTCTCCTGGAGGCTGTCCACCATGTCTTCCAAAACAAAGACAACTATATCACAGCTCTTTGCAAAGGGGCCGAAAACAGTGCTGTGGACCTGATCATGCAGCTGATCAACAGCTATTCCAGGAACAAAAACTGACCGGTTCACACCAGCTTCATGGCCAGCTTCAGGTTGTTTCCCTGAGTGATCAGGCTTCCCATACTCCCGCTGACGATGGGCATCATGGGTGGATGATGGCCCAGGTCGGCATCCATCACAATGGGCACGCCATAACTGCCCAGAATATCAGTCACTGCCCGATACTGGTCGAGACCCATGATTTCCTCTCCATAGAGATAGGGTCTTCCAATGAGAAAGCCCCTGGCTGTCCTGAACCAGCCTGCCTGGTCCAGCTGCCAGAGGGCTCTCCTTATGGAGAGAACATCCAGATCACATGCCTCCAGGAACCAGATCAGTCCGTCCTTTTCATATCGTTTTGCAAACTTCTCCACCTGATCAAAGGTCGTCCCGCAAAGGTTGGCCAGGCTGTCCAGACAGCCTCCCACCAGGCGGCCCTCCATACGGACATCACCGTCCTCCCTGCCCTTGTGCCAGGTCCTCAATTTAAAGGGCTCTGTGATGGTGTAGGGTTCAAGAGGATGATCCTCATCTTTTTTTCCTTCCATCTCCCAGCCATCATAATTGCCCACCTGCAGTATCTTTCCCTGCAGCAGATCCAGGGCGTCCTTGATGGCAGAATGCCATGGCTCCATGCCAAAAGTGGGCCCGCAGGGTCCATAGATGGCTGCGGCATCACAGATTGTGGTCAGAGTAAAAACCAGATTCGTATTATCTGAATAGCCCATGAACCATTTTGCCGGAGCACTGGCCAGGTTCTTAAAGGAAATATGGGGCAGAATCTCACACATGAGTTCTCCTCCGCCACAGGAGATCAGGACATCGGTGTCATTGTTGATATACCACTCCTCAAACTCCGCTGCACATTTTTCCGGCGTATTGCTGATTCCCAATCCCTTTGAAGCATAGACATTGGGTCCCAGCTTTATGGTAAACCCTTTCTTTTTCAGCACTTCCAGGGCGTGTCCAAAGGCAGTCCGGTAGGGCTCGATTACACAGCCAAAGGATGGTGCCACAAATCCGATTTTTCCCCGGTCCTTTAAAAATTCCGCATATTTCATGTTTTTTTACTCCCTTCTCCATGGCAAACAAACTGTGTTTTGCCCAAACAATTCAAGCGTGAAAGATTATTTTGTGTTTTAAACATAAAAGATCTGAGATTTTCTGAATTCATTACTTATTGTTTAACATCATATCCATATAAGGGGATTACTATTTGTCAATACTGATTTTTTTACAAATTCGTTCTATTTTTTATGTGAAAAATACATAGTTTATTACAAATTAATTATGACAATTTCCTTAATTATTACAAAACTGTTAACATTGCCTTGACTTAAAGTGTCTTCTAGGTTAATATGGTTTATGTGCAATCCCGAAACTAATTATTTTAGACAAGGAGAACAACTTTGAAAGAATCAAAATTAACAAAAACTGCAAAACATTTACTAGTGAGATCTACATTATTTATGATGATATTTACCTCTGCGTTTGTCTGCAGCAGATCTGCGGATGCAGCAGTTCTGATCAACAAAAAGTACAAAACAAAAGTTGACAGACAGTTAACCATGAAAGAACGCCGTCAAAAAAACCTTAGAAGGTTCTATGCTGTATGCACAAACATCGGAAAGATTATGGCTGCAAAGCATTTCACATACAGTAACGGCGGTGTTTCCAAGTCTTTTAAGGCAGCGCTTAAAAAAGGCAACAGGCACTGTAATTGTGCCCGCTATGTAAACTGGTGCCTCCAGGAATATGGGGCCATCTCCCAGGGAAAAACTTTCTATACTTCTGACGGCGGCGGAATCCATAAAGGTTTCTCAAGCTGGGGCAGTAAAGTAAAGGTTATCCGTGTATACAAAAGCCCGGCACGCGCTCATTTAAAAGAGGGCGATGTCTGTTTCTGGGACGGTGTTCCTCACCTCTGCATCTATGCAGGAAAGAATGCCAAGGGCAAAAGAGTGTGGTTCGACGGTGGAAAAGTTGCGACAAGAAGCAACTCTGAGGGAAGCCCTTACAAGAAATATGGCCGCCGTCATCTGGGTTATCTTGATCATCGTACTGTATCCTACATTGTCCGCATCAAGGACCTTCAGTAAGATTCCTTCCCGGATGATAAAAGCTTATACATTATTTTAACAGATAGACTTTCCGACGGAAAGAGGCTCCGGTCCCTTTTCTTCGGAAAGTCTTTTTCAATTTCCCTCTGTTCACAGGGCCTGGTAATGCATATAATAGACATTATGAACGGAATAAATAAAAGCTATGAAAACTACATTCTGTGGCAGCCGGCCGAAAAGGGCATCCGGATTGTCAGAGTCTACGGGAAAGACCCCTGCCTTTTTCTGCCGGAATACATCGGAGACAGTCCTGTCACTGAGATTGGCCCTTACTGTTTTTCTGCCTCTCTGCCGAGGACTGCCGGCCAGCTCTATTACAGTCGGCCTTCCTCCTCCAAATGCAGAAACGTTGAAGCCGGAGAAAGACTCACCGGCTCCCTGGAGAGCATGGAAGCCCTGCACCAGTCCCTCTGCGGCAATACCATAGAGGCAGTCAGGCTGCCATCCACGGTCACCACCCTCCACAACGGAGCCTTCTATAACTGCAGAACGATGCAAAGCTTGTCTGTCGGGCCGGCCATCCGGGGAATCGGCAGTGATTGTTTTACCAACAGCCGTCGTTTTAACCGGCTTAGACTCCGGACAGAGCCCACTGCCGCCCACGGTCTGAAGCTCCTGTTGGAACGGCTCGCCCAGGATCTGACCGTAACTTTTGAAGGCGAAGACCATTCACAGATCTGCTCTCTTTATTTTCCTGAGTACTATGAATGGCTTGATGAGATTTCCCCGGCTCATCTTTTCAGCCGCACCATCAACGGAGCAGGCTTTCGCATGAGAAAGTGCTTTCAGGACTCCCGCCTGGATTTTGACAAATATGACCTCTGTTTCGAATCAGCCCTGAGGGAGGAATCGGCTGAAACCATCTGCCGCATCTGTCTTTGCAGACTTTTAAGCCCCCTGCATCTGAAGAAGCATAACCGGGTCTCCTATGAGGATGCCCTGAGAGACAGACTGCCCGCGGCCTTGTCCCTTTCCATAGAAAAGAAAAACACTGCTGCCCTTACATGGATACTGCAGAAGTTTATGCCGGACAGAAAAGTGCTGGGACAGGCCCGGCGCCTGTGTCTGGACAAAGACTGGAGCGAGGGAGCTTCTCTGCTCATGGAGCAGAGTGCGGCGGCAAACGCTTCAAAACGTTTTGAATTTGATTGACAAGCATCAGACGTCCACCAAACCAGACTTTGGTCAGAAAGGAGGAGAAGGCCTATGGCTTCTCTGCAGAAACAATATGCCTGGGAGGAATCCATGGCCTTAAAAATCCTTACTTTACTGGAGGATCAGCTGTACATGGACTTCCGTTATCTGGACAGTTCCATGGCCGCCCTGGAACCGATGTGCCGAAGGGAGCTCGACGTCATGGCCACTGACGGGATTCATCTCTTTTATTCCCCGGATCAGCTGCTCAGAGTCTTTCCCTCCAATCCCATCTTTTTGAACAGGTCCTGCCTCCACCTGATCTTCCATTGTCTCTTCCGCCACCTCTTTTTCCGGGGCAAGAAAAATCCACAGCTCTGGAACCTGGCTTGTGACATCACAGTGGAGTGGATCATCGACTCCTTTGATCAGGTATCCGTACGACGCCCGCTCTCTGGAATCCGGACAAACCTCTACGCCCATTTTGCCGAGGAGAGTATACCTGTCACTGCAGCTTCCGTCTATCACTATCTGGCGTCTTCTATGGATCCGGCCCTTCTCCTGTCCTGGCAAAAAGAATTCTATGTGGATGACCACCGTTACTGGCCCGGTGATCCGACCGGCTCTCCCTCCGCTGCCAGGGCCGGCAGAAAATGGGAGGAAATCGGAAGAAAGGCATCCCAGGACATGGATCTTCGGGGAGAGGATCCTGACCAGGCAGTAAAGTCTCTGAAAACCCAGATCACCGTCGGAAAGTCCAGAAGAAGCTACCAGGATTTTCTGCGAAAATTTACTATTTTAAAAGAAGAACTGCACATTGACGAAGATGCCTTCGACCTGTCTTTTTATACTTATGGGCTTTCTCTATATGGCAACATGCCCCTGATAGAACCCCTGGAAAGCCGGGAGATTACTAAAATCAGGGACTTTGCCATCGTCGTTGACACCAGCTATTCCACCAGCGGCGGTCTTGTGAAGAGCTTTCTGACAAAAACCTTTGCTCTCCTGAAGAGCAGGGACAACTTTTTTTCCGAAAGCTGGATTCATATAATCCAATGTGATAACGCAGTGCGGGCAGACCATCTGATTCGCCGCCCGTCAGACCTTGATGTTCTTCTGAAAGATTTTGAACTGGTCGGAGGCGGCGGAACTGATTTCCGCCCGGCCTTTTCCTATATTGACCAGCTGATTGAGGAGGGGCAGATTTCATCACTTAAAGGAGTCCTGTATTTTACCGACGGCAAGGGTATTTACCCCAAACGCCCTCCGGCATATGCAGCCGCCTTCATTTTTGTGGGCAGAGACCCGGAAAGGCCCCCTGTCCCGGCCTGGGCTATGAAACTTGAACTGGAAGAAGAGGATTTATTATGAATATAAGAGATGCAAAAAAAGATATTATAAACACAGTCAAGGCCTATCTTGCCAAGGACAACCTGGGCCAGTACCTGATTCCCAGACTGCGTCAGCGTCCCATCCTGCTTATGGGTCCTCCGGGTATCGGTAAAACACAGATCATGGAGCAGGCTGCCAGAGAATGCCAGATTGGGCTGGTTTCCTATACGATTACCCATCACACCCGCCAGAGTGCCGTCGGACTTCCTTTTATCAGAGAGAAAAAATTTGAGGGAACCTCCTTTCAGGTGACTGAGTACACCATGAGTGAGATCATTTGCAGCATCTACCAGTATATGGAAAATACAGGCCGCAAGGAAGGTATCCTTTTTATCGATGAGATCAACTGTGTCTCAGAAACCCTGGCCCCTACCATGCTCCAGTTCCTGCAGTACAAGACCTTCGGAAACCAGGCAGTCCCGGAGGGCTGGATTATTGTGACGGCCGGGAATCCCCCTGAGTATAACCGCAGTGTCCATGATTTTGACTATGTCACCCTGGACAGAGTCCGCCGCATGGATATCGAGGCGGACCTGGACGCCTTCAAAAGCTATGCCAGAGAGGCTCGCCTCCATCCCTTTATTCTCAGCTATCTTGAACTTCGTCCTCAGAATTTTTACAGGACAGAGACTGACGTGGACGGCATCCAGTTCGTCACTGCCAGAGGCTGGGAAGACCTGTCTACGTTAATCACAACCTATGAAGGCCTCTCCCTGCCTGTAGACCGGTCTCTGATCCGCCAGTTCCTCCAGCATGACGACATTGCTTTGGATGTGGCCGCCTACTACGATCTTTATAAAAAATACCAGAAAGAATATGACATCAGCCTCATCCTGGAAGGCCGGGCCCCTGTTGATATCTATCAGCGCCTTTTCTCAGCCTCTTTCGATGAAAAACTCAGCTGTGTCGAACTCCTGGTGAGCGGGCTGGGCAATTATGCCGGAGAGACGATGATCCAGGAACAGATTACAGAGGAAGCTTTCCATTTTCTGAAAGACTACCGTGCCAAACTTGGAGAAGCCTTCTCCGGCAGGGACAGCCAGGCTCAGCCCCAGGCCCTCTATCCGGCCCTGCTGGCATCCCGCCGGGAAGCACAGAAAAACCTGGAGAAGACCGGTCTTGTTACCACCGAAGAAAAAACGATAAAAGCACGACTGTTCTCCCTCCTGTCCCAGTGGACACCGGACCGGCTTAGCTCCGAGGAGACTGCCTTTACCCAGGTTAAAGAACATTTTGCAGACCAGAAAAAGGCTTTGGATGAGACTGCCGCCAGAACCACTCTGGCCCTTGACCGCGCCTTCCTTTTCATGGAGGATGCTTTTGGAGAAGGACAGGAAATGGTCATCTTTGTCACTGAATTGACTTTGGATCCCCGCCTGTCCGGTTTCATCAGCACCTACGGCTGCGACAAATATTTCAATTATAACAAACGCCTCCTGATCGGAAGCAGGAGAGCGGAGATTCTCAGCGAATTAAACCGGGATAAAATCTATGAAAATGTCCTGGAATATGATTTTTAATATTTCCTGTTAATCAAAAAAAGTGCCGTTCACCTAGTGAACGGCACCAAATTTTTTAAACGGAAAGATTCTGATCCAGATCTTTCCCTCCAGTCTGTCCCGGGCAATCGGACCAATATCCCTGCTGTCCGTGCTGTTATTACGATTATCACCCATACAGAAATACTCATCCTCTCCCAAAGTGACAGGCATCTCTATCAGCCCAGGATACTCGATGGGCTCTTTTCCAAAGGTGTCAGAAGCCAGTTCCTCTCCATCAATCCACACCTTTCCGTCAATGATATCCACCGTTTCACCAGGAAGACCAATCACCCTCTTAATGTAGAAATCATCCTCCACCGGGAAGACAACGATATCATACCTTTTCGGATCTGAAAATCGGTAACTGATCTTGTCAAGAATCAGATTATCTCCGTCATAGAGGGTTGTTTCCATGGATCCTCCATCCACAACAGTCCTCTGACCCACATAATGAATCAGCAGATAGACGCACAGGAGCATCACAATAAAATACAATATCGTTTTGACCCATTCTTTATCAAACATAACGATTAACTCCAATATTTCCAGGCGTGCTCCCATGCATCCCCGGGAACGCTTTCTGTACAGGAAGTGCAGAACATTTTCCTATACAATAACAATGTCCGACATAACGCAGTGTTCCTGCGTCCATGTCGGATTCCAAAGGCTCTTCTCCTGCCCTTTTGTTGTGCCTTCAAGGCTGGCTCAGAGGAGAAGGGTAAAATATTTAAGAACAAAATGCATCACTACAATCAATGCAACCAGAAGAAGAGAATAGATCGTTGCCCTTCTCCAGTTCTTTTGTTCAATTTCCTTCACAATAAAAAACAAAGCAAAAACCAGTACGGCAAATATAATCACCGTAACAACGCCAGTAAATCCCATCTCTTTGTTCCTTTCTTTCTATAATTACCTGAATTACCTGCGGTCGGTATGCTCATTATAGCACAAAAAAACAGGAATGGAACAAAGATCATTAATTTTCAATGGTTTCCAGGAAAAATCCAGGCTGTCCGCTGTACCTGGCAGCGTCCACTGCCCCTCTCAGGAAAGCGGCCGCCGGACTCTCCTCCAGCCTCGGGACACCGCTGTGTCTGCCGCAGGCGGCTGCCGACCCGGCTTCCCTGGCTGCCTGCCGTTCATTGAGAAGATCGATGAAGTCCTGCGCAGTCTCTGCCGTGATCTCGCCAAGTTCTTCTGTATCATAGAGGGAGGGATCGTAATTGGAGCGGATAAAGTTCCTCAGGAAAAGCAGGAAGCCTCCGTTGTAGCACTCTTTCGCGTAGAAGAGAATACTATCTACATCCACCTTCTTCAGTGCATCATAGAGCATCAGATAATTGCCGTCATCGATCCGAAGAATCTTCAAAGTCCGCTCGAGGGTGACAATATCATTTTCGAAAAGAGAGATGTAACCGTATAAATACATGAGCTGCCTGAAACTATTGACAAAAAGATTGGGCAGGGTGGTAACATAGAACTCCTCATAGGCAATCTTGGTTCTGAAAAGGCCTTCCTCCAGCAGCCTGCGGACAGAGATCTCCCGGAATGGTGCCGGAATCTGGTTCTTATTCACATAGACTGTCTTCTCCGGCTTCCTCTCCCTCTCCTTATCTCTGTTAAGGTAGGAGATATCTTCCAGCAGATATCCCAGGGTCAGACGGCAGGCGTGATATTCTGAGTAGGCATTCATATACAGGAACAGATCCTCATGTTCTGTTACCGGGAAAGGACAAGTCAGGAAATCATACAGATGGGTAAATTCATGAATCACAATAAACAGCACAAAATCGGGGCGGTAAAGGTGCGCCCTCTTGGTCATATGCAGGATTACCCGCCCCTGCAGCAGCTCAATCAGATCAAAAAACGCCTCCACGTTATCCGGAGCGTCATAAGCTACTTCCTCTATCATGACCGGGCTGTCGAGCCCATAGGTCTCTTTGTACTTCATCCACAACGCATTTGCCTGTTCCAGATTCATAGCCTGTTTCCTTTCCTGTCCTGTCTGAAACTGTCCAGATCCCCGGGCGGCCGAAGACCGCCCATTTTTATTATTTTACCATTTCGCAGGAAACTATTTTTTGAAAATGCAAACCCTTAGTTCGTAATATTAGTTACTCTGATTGGGGATCAGATATTTTTTCAGCTCTTTGTACAGGCTCCAGGAATCAATTGGTTTAACCATATGCACATTGATACCCGCCTCCTCACTGAGCCGGATATCCTCTGCTGTGGCGTTGGATGACATGGCAATGATCGGCACCCTGGATGCTCTGGCTGAAGCGCCGGCTCTGATCCTTTTTGCCACTTCAAGTCCATTGAGATCCGGCATACGGATGTCCAGAAGAATCACATCATAATCTCCATATTCTTCATAAATCCGCAGGCCTTCCAACCCTCCTGCGGCGCCAATCACCCGGAAGCCCACATTCTGAAGGAGACGGATACCCACTTCCAGATTGATACTATCATCGTCGATAATCAAAGCCTTCTTTCCTGAAAAATCAGGAATCTCTTTCTCCTTGCCGCGCCGGACCTCCAGCCTCTCTTCACCGAAAGCCGGAATTCCCACGCGGGTTCTTACAGTAAATGTAATCTGACCGTCCTCACTTCTCTCACATTTGACAGAACCGCCCAGGGCCATAAGGTAACGCTTCATCACAACGATTCCCAGATCAATCTCGTCCCGGCTTCTGTGAATCTCGCCCGGCAGCTTATCGTATCTGCGCAGCATTCTCTCTATCTGCTTTTGTTTAATTCCGAAATGATTCACCTTGAAAAGGACCAGGACATCAAAGGAATCTTCTTTTTGTTCTTCTTCTTTGACAACGATCTGCAGCCTGTCACCCTTTCTCATATTATGAACCAGGAACCTGGTCAGTCTGAGCAGCGCCCCATAATAAAGCTGCTCATCCACCAGCACTTCCTTTTGCACAAGGTCATCGGTATCCACAGATAAAGTGATCCCCTTAAGGCCAAGGCGGGGGCTGATGTCATCCTCCAGATTGGCCAGTATTTCAAATAAGGAGACCATATCTTTCGTCTTGTTCCCGTCTTCCCGCATCAGGTTTCCAATCTCCAGTACGTCATCGAGGATATCCATAATTACGCTTTCAGACATGAGGAGCTTCCCGTAAAAATCTCCCAGCTGATCCGAGTCATCTCCCACTGAATCCATATATATTTCTGTCAGTCCCAAAATGGAGTGCATCTGGGTCCTGATATCCCTTCCAAGAAGGGTCATCAGGCGGTGAGATGCCGCCATCCTTTCTGACAAGGACATCTCCTCCCCTGCGCCTTTATTTACCATCTCTCCAGAGTCACTTTCCAAGCCGGAACCAGCAGCCTCTTTGTACTGATCTGCCGAAAAATCAGTCTCTTTTGCCATCAATAATACCCCCGTAAATCTCTAAGTCGTGTTAGTATATATAATTCCATGCCGTTTATTTCTACTTTTCGCATGATTGTATCAATGATATTTTAACATACATACACCTTCTAATAGTAGCAAAATTTTTAAAAATATTATATAATAAATCCAGCAAAATATCTCAAATTTCTAACACATAATCGTTATAGAAAGGTAGTGAAACTCATGCACGCTGGACTGAAAAAACTGAAAAGTCAAGGGTACGATGTAAACCAGGCGCTCCATCGTCTGCTCAACGATGAAGTTTTCTACCTGACACTTCTGAAAAAATTTTCCAGAGACATCAATATCTCTGCGTTTAAGAAAGCTATGTCTGAAAAGGATTATACAGCTGCTTTTGAAGCCGCCCACAAACTAAAAGGGTCGGCCGCCACTCTAGGCTTGACGCCGGTGGAATTATCGCTCTCAAAGGTTCTTGAAGATCTTCGGGCAGACCCAGCGGCCGCCTCTGTGCAGATTCACTATATTCAGGCACAGGCCGACATCGACCACTGTCTTCAACTGCTGCTGGAAACCATAGATGTATAAGCATTTTTATGTGATGAGGGAGGTATAGTTATGCCCTATGATTATCATCAGAAAAAAAGAAATCAGGAGATTCATCATCCCAGCTGTGTTGTCGGAATCGGCGCCTCTGCCGGCGGTCTGGAGGCACTTCAGCAATTTCTGACTTTTCTGCCGGGCAATACGGGAATGGCCTTTGTCATCATTCAGCACCTGGCTCCCAACCATAAGAGCATGCTGGTGGACATACTGGGCAAATACACGATCATGCCGATCAGCCAGGCAGTGGACGGCATGATTGTCGAGAGGAACCACATCTATATGATTCCTCCCAAATATAATCTGGAGATTGACAGAGATACCCTGTATCTGAAGGAATATGATTACACAAAAATCAATCATCCGGTGGATATATTTTTCCGGTCCCTGGCCGAATCTTACGAAAACAGGGCGGTGGCAGTGATTCTTTCCGGGACAGGTTCTGACGGCACCAATGGTATCAGGTCTATCAAGGAAAGAAACGGCGTCATTATCGTCCAGACTCCGGAGAGCGCCAAATTTGACGGTATGCCCCGGAATGCTATATCCACAGGTTTTGTCGACCTGGTTCAGAATCCCGACAGTATCGCCCGGGAGATGACCCATATCTCTGCCTCTTTAATCAACGCAGAGAAACGTCTGCAGGTTCAGGACCACGATCTCATGTCACAGATCTTTTCCATTCTCAAAAGTGTGACCAATATCAATTATGCCTACTATAAGCAGACCACCATCCTCCGGCGTATCGAACGGCGACTGGTGGTGACCCACAACCGAAACCTTCGGGAGTATGTCAATTATCTGTCCAACAATCCGGATGAGGCCAAGCTTCTATCCAAGGAAGTTCTGATAGGCGTTACCAGCTTCTTCCGTGACCAGGATTACTTTGAAGTCCTGAAAAACACCGTCATTAAGAAGCTGGTACAGGACATTCCCAAAGGCAGGACGATCCGGGTCTGGGTCGCCGGCTGTTCCACCGGTGAGGAGGCCTACTCCATCGCCATTCTCTTTGCAGAAGTAATGGATGAATTAAATCTGCGCCGGGATATCAAGATTTTTGCCACAGACCTGGATATGGATGCCATCGGTGTTGCCAGCAGAGGAATATACGGGGACAACATTATCGATGATGTCAGCGTGAACAGACTCAGCAGATATTTCAACCGCAAAGGGAACAAATATGTCGTTCGCCATGACGTGCGCAAGATGGTAATTTTTGCACAGCACAACGTCTTCCAGGATCCGCCTTTCGGAAAGCTTGATCTGATCAGCTGCCGGAATATGCTGATTTACTTCCAGGCTGTGCTCCAGCGCAACCTCTTCGGAATTTTTCACATGGCCTTAAACGACGGCGGGTACCTTTTCCTGGGCAGGTCTGAGTCCGTTATTGACTACGACGACATTTTCCGGCTGTTCAGTGCCAATGAAAAGATTTTCATTCACAATATGTCCGGAAAACTTCCGTCCACTCATAATTACAGTTACTCTGTCCGCACCATGGACAGTAATTTAGATGTACTGAACGTACCTCAGTATGAGGAAGTGGAAGTCCAGTACAATTCCAACGATATCGACACCCATGTGCTGGAGTCCCTCATGCCGGCCACCATCCTGATCAACGAGAAGAATGAGGTGTGGCGAACGTACGGCGACTGCAAGGATTTCCTGTCCATTCCGGTGGGCGTCCTGTCCACAGATATTTTTACCCTGATCCGGACCGATCTGAAAATAGCCATATCTACACTGATCAAGGATTCCAGGTCCAGTCAGAGCAAGATTGTCTACGACAGTGTCCCCATCATGATGGAAGACAGCGTGGAGAAAATCTCCATTGTCGCTCAGCCAATCTATGACCGCCATGAAGGGCTGACAGAATTTACTTCCATTTCTTTTGTCCGGGATAAAAGGGTGATTGAGGGAAATGTACGGGAGTATCAGATTGACACAGCCGCCGCCCAGCGTATTGCAAATCTGGAGCGGGAGCTGAATGTCTCCCAGGATAATCTGAGCCAGACAGTCTCAGAGCTGGAATCTGTCAATGCCGAACTCCAGGCTGCCAACGAGGAACTGCTGACCGCCAATGAGGAGCTTCAGAGCTCCAATGAGGAACTGCAGTCCGTCAACGAGGAACTGTATACGGTCAACTCAGAATACCAGTCTAAGGTGAATGAACTTGCAGGGCTCAACAACGACCTTGCCAACTTCCTCTCCACCACCCTGGTGGGAATCCTTATGGTGGACCGGGATCTGAATATCCGCAAATTTACAGAATATATTTCCTCGGAATTCAAAGTGGCTGACCAGGATGTGGGCCGGTCTCTCCGCTACCTGTCCTTCAATTTCGCCACCATTGACCTTCTGGAACTGTGCCGCGAAGTTCTCGAAAAGGAAGAGGCAATCGAGAAGCACTGCGCCTCCATCAACGGCCGCACCTATCTGATCCGTATTGCCCCCTATCGTCTGCAGGAGAAAAACGATGTGGAGGGTCTGGTACTCACCTTCGTGGATACCACCAAACAGATTGATGACCAGCAGCAGATTGAGGAGATGGCAAAGGCACTGCAGCAGGCGGTCAAATCGGGCCGGGAAAAAGAAGCTTTCCTCTCCCATATGAGCCATGATATGCGAACACCCATGATAGCCATTATGGGCCTGCTCCATCTGAGCCTGGAAAAGGAGGAAATGTCCGATACCATGAGGGATAATCTGGAAAAAATCCAGATGTCCAGCAGTTACTTAATGAATCTGATTGAAGAAATCCTGGAAACCAGCCGGATCAACGCCGGCAAAGTTGTCTCCATCAGCCGAGCTGTCAGGGAAACCGTCCTCCTCGAAGAAATCCTGACCATCATCGGAGAGCGGGCCCGGGAATCCAGTATTGTGTTTCAAAGCACAATCCATCACTGCGAAGACCGGTATGTTCTGATGGATACTGAGCATGTGGAGCGCATACTCATGAACCTGCTCAGCAACTCCATCAAATTCACGCCTCCCGGCGGAATCATTACCATGGACACTTATGTAGACTACCTGCCTGACGGAAGAGTCCGCCACCGCTATGTAATCCGGGATACCGGACAGGGCATCAGCGAGGTCTTCCAGCAGAGGATGTACCACCCCTTCGAGCAGGAGCTCCAGAATGAAGACGAACAGAGCGGCACCGGCTTGGGCCTTTATATCTGTAAAAACCTTGTCTCCCTCCTGAATGGAGAGATTACTTGTGAAAGCAACGTGGGCGAGGGCACTATTTTCACGGTCACCCTTACCTACGACCTGGCTTCACCAGAGCAGATTCATCTCCTGAAGAACAGTATTAACACCTACGAGGACCGGCTCCTCTATGGCAGAAATATTCTGGTGGCTGAGGACAATGATATTGTCGCAGAAGTTATTCTCCGCCTTTTAGAGTCAAAGGGAATCCACGGAGAGCTGGCCCGGGATGGGCAGGAAGTGGTAGATTTCTACCGGAAGCGGGGGCCTTTCCACTATCAGGCCATCATCATGGATGTCCGCATGCCGGTCAAGAACGGTCTGGAGGCCAGCAGGGAAATCCGGCTGTCCGGATTGGAGGATTGCGATAAGATTCCTATCATTGCTCTGACAGCTGACCTTCAGGAAGAGATAGAAAGTTCCTGCTTTGAAGCCGGCATGGATGCCTGTCTGAGAAAACCGATCTCCCAGGAGAAACTATTTTCACTGCTGATTGAGAAATTTGATAATTGATAATGATGAATTTATATATGAATAAACAAACCAAAAAGGAGGCGGTTTCCCGCCTCCCCATCTCTGTCTACCACCTCAACAGGGTTATTTTTATTCTTTTTATCGCTGCTCTGACCGGCTTGCTCCTGCTGAGAGCCGCTGTGCCGTCTCCCGGGGTCATGTCTCCGTATATTATACTGGGCATTTCCCTGTTTCTGTATGGCATGTCTGCCGTGTCGACCATACTGTTTCTTTTTCATATTCAAAGGAAATATTGGTCCGGTCCAGTGGTCAGTTTCCTCTGTGCAGCCATGTTTTATTTATTGCTGGGGACCCTGTGTCTACACTGCTTCAAGGGCGGAGATGCCGCCTCTCCCCAGCAGGTCACAGTCTTCTGGCAGACAGCAGCTTTCCGCTATCTGAGGGCAACACGAATTCCTGTCGCCGCTGGCTGCCTGCTGATGGCCGTCAGCAATATTGTCCTCTTTCGTATCACCGGTTTTCGTCCTGTGAATCTGCTGGGACTTCTCGCTGCTGTCTTAAGTCTGTTGAGCCGCATTCTGTTCCTATGGGCCGCGAGCCCTGGATGCCGGGGACTTCTGGACTCCCTTTTCCTATATTTTGGTGCCGGAACCAGTTTCTGCATCTCATATCTGGAATTATTCTTCCTATCCTGGCTGCTCTGCGACCTGATGCTTCTTTACCGGCAGGCGGAACCACCGGTGGACTACATCATCATCCCCGGATGCAGGGTATGGCCGGACGGAACCATGTCCCTGTCCCTGAAAAACCGGGTTTCCCGTGCTCTCGGATTTGGGAAAGAGCAGTTCCGGCAGACAGGACAGCATACATTTTTTCTGCCCTCAGGCGGCAAGGGGAGCGACGCACCTCTCTCCGAGGCAGCAGCCATGAAAAAATACCTGATGGAGCATGGAATACCTGAGGATCACATCCTGACAGAAGACCGGTCCACCAGTACCTACGAAAATCTTCTTTTTTCCAGGGCGCTTCTGGCAGAGAGGGAGATTCTCCCGGCAGAAATGACCGGAAAAAAACAAGAAGACCCGATCTCAGGCGGCGCCCAAAAGCCCCGGATCATCATCAGCACAGCGGACTATCATACCCTGCGCTGCCTGATCCTGGCTCAGGAACTCAATATCCCCGCTGAAGGGATCTCCTGCCGGTCCCACTGGTATATCTATGCCAACGCCTGTTTCAGAGAATATCTGGCCCTGCTTTACCATAACCGAACCCAGCATATCCTTCTTCTGGCCCTCATATGGATCAGCTTCAGCCTTCTATCCTTTTTGGCCTGAATGTGGTACTATGAATTTATCCTTTGACGCTGTCCCGACATCCTTTTTTCATAGGAGGTATCATGCATTATATCAGCGGCTATGATCTTGAACGCACAGTTCGGGAATATGATTTTACCAGAAAAGCCATTCTGAATATAGATAAAGTCATCTCCTCAGAGGATTTTGAAGACATGGATTCCTCCATGATCTTCCAGTATCTGGTGAACGGAATGAATCTGCTTTCTTTTAAAGATCATCTGAAAAGGTATCTATATAAGCGCAGTGGTCTGAAGCAGAACTTCTCAGCGGTCACAGACGAGGTCTATAAAGAGATCATCAAAAAATCTTTTCAGGAAAATGAAGCTCCCTATTCCATGGAGCCTGTACACCGCAGAGTCTCTGTCATCATCCGGTCCTGGCTCACCGGCGACAAAATTAAGCGTAATTCTCTCTTTGTCATCGGCTTCGGTCTGCAAATGTCTGACCGCACCGTATCAGAATTCCTGAAAAAAGTACTTTTCGAGGAGGACTTTGATATCAGAGACCCGAGGGAAGCGGTATTTTGTTACTGTTTCCGGAAATCCCTTCCCTACAAGATGGCAGAATCTTTCCTGCAGTACTATGAAGAGCTGGATCCCGACCAGGACACCCTTTCAGCGGATCAGCAGGCGCGCTGGAAGACGATGCTGGCCGGCCGCCGGTTCGACGTCGGCAACGATATGGAGATGGTACACTATCTCCAGTATCTGAAATCCCTCGGTTACCGTGAGGAAATGGATATCGCCTACCGGGAATTCACCGGCCTGGTCTTTCAGGCAAGGGAAATCATCGCTGACATGTACCGGAATGATTACCTCTATTCCGGAAAAGACTGGACCAGTGATATGATTACTGCTGCCGACATCGAAAAGGTTCTATGCAGTGGTATCCCCGTAGATCAGAGCGGCAATCTGAAAAAGATGTCCTCCTCTACCCTGTCCTCCCATTTCCAGAACAAAAGAATGAGCCGGCAGAGGCTGGAGCGTCTTTTGAAACGCAAAAGCCCGGTCAACCGTTTTGACATCATCACCCTGCAGTTCTTTATTACAGCCAGCAGGCTGGAGGACGAATACCCCGATGAACGCTGCAGGATCTTCATTGACCGTACTAATGAAATTCTTGAAAAATGTGGTTTCACCGGCATCTATCCCGTCAATCCCTATGAGACCTTCGTCCTTATGTGTCTGCTCACAGAGTTTCCCATTGCATCCTATGCAGACATCTGGGAAATGTCCTACGAAGACCAGCAGCCATAAAACAGGAGAGCATCGACAGACCGAGTCCCTCTGTCTGTCGATGCCCTCCTGCGCAACATATATCATCAGAATTATCAACATGTGTTTCGTAAAAGCGCCATTGGGGGACGCCTCATCCGATGACACTTTTATTATCCCCTTTTTTTATTCATATTGATATATAATATTTTATTGAATGCGGGTAAATTTTTTCCCTTTTGTCCTAATAAGAAGGAATTTTTCGTAATTCTTTTGATTTAAAAGAAAATATACAGAAAAAGAGACATTGGGCTTTTAATCAGCTAAATGTCTCTTTCTCGATAATAATGCTATTAGAGGAGGATCTCGAGTTTCGCCGGAGTGACATCGCGGACCATATCCACAGCCTCCCCGACATCCTTCAAAATATCTCCGAAGGACCATTGTTTGATGATCTGGACAAAAGAGATGCTGTACAGTTCAAGAAGACGCTCATAATAGCTGTCAATTCTTTCATCATACTTTCTTTTAAGATAGTCCAGATAAGCCTGATAAACCTGTCTTTGGGCATATTTTGTCAGCCCGTCATAATCTTCCGTCACAAAAGCAGCCTGTCACACGGCCTTTACACATCACGTAAATTCTATCACTCATGCCGAGCACCTCTGCCATCTCCGAGGACACCAGAATAATTCCGTAGCCCTGCTGAGCCAGCTCACCCATGATCGCATAAATCTCTGCTTTAGCGCCGACATCAACACCCTTTGTGGGCTCATCCATGATGACCAGCTTCATATTCTTCTGAACGAGAGCCTTGGCAACAACAACTTTCTGCTGATTTCCACCGGACAGAGAGCTTGCCGGATCGAAGATAGACACAGCCTTTGTATCTACATCCTCCAGATACTGTTTGGACATCTCCCGTTCCTTCTTGTCATTGATAAATCCGTTATTGGAAAGTTCATCCTGAATGGGCAGGATCACATTGACACCCAGACCCCAGTTCATGATCAGGCCCTGCTTCTGACGGTCTTCCGGCAGAAGAATAATACCTGCCTTCATGGCGTCTTTAGGCCTTCTGATATTCAGTTCTTTTCCTTCCAGTATCACTTTGCCTGAATCAGCCCTGGTGATACCGCAGACCGCTTCCATGGTCTCCGTTCTTCCTGCACCAACCAGGCCGGTAAGACCCACGATCTCTCCAGCATGAACAGTCAGGCTGACATCTTTAAAATAACCGGTCCTGGATAAGCCCTGCAGTTCAAAGATCGGCTCGCCAATCTTTACATCAGGCTTTGGATACATGTCTGTAATCTCACGCCCGACCATGTACTTAATCAGCTCCGCTTCTGTAATACCGTCCACATCATAGGTTCCGATATACTGAGAATCACGAAAAACGGTAACCCTCTGAGCCAGGCGATACATGTCTTCCATACGATGGGAGATAAAGATAACCGATACACCGGCTTCATGCAGTTCATCCACGATCCGGTAGAGCTCCTGGGACTCATTGGCTGTCAAAGCCGCTGTTGGCTCATCGAGAAGAATGACTTTGGCGTTGGTGGACAGAGCCTTGGCAATCTCCACCATCTGCTGCTGGGCGATGGTCAGCGCACCGACCTCGTCTGTTACCTTGAAGTTGGCGTGCAGCCTGTCCAAAAGCTTCTGGGCTTCCGCATTCATCTCATTCCATTGAATCATTCCACTCTTGATAATCTCATGACCAATGAAAATATTCTCTGTTACGGTAAGCTCCGGATAGGATGTGGGATGCTGATATACTGCAGCGATACCCAGCTCCTGGGCATCTTTTGTGCCTTTAAAGCTCACTTCCTGTCCATTGAAGAAGATATGGCCTTCTTCCGGCTGATGAACACCTGTAATGGTCTTAATAAATGTTGATTTACCTGCTCCGTTTTCTCCCATCAGTGCATGCACTTCTCCCCTGCGGAGTTGAAACTGTACATTGTCCAGTGCCTTTACACCGGGAAATATCTTGGTAATGCCTTTCAGTTCGAGAATCAGATCTTCTGCCACTGAATACCCCTCCTTTCTTTGTTATATCAAGTATAGGTTTTCAAGAGTGCCTGGATTAGAAGATTATTTTTAGAAAGGGGGGAATTATTTTTTTAAAACACAAAATCATCACAATCTCTACAATATTTCTTCACATGCCGAGACTATACTTACAATCAAAGAAAACAATTTGTTTTTTTCATACTTTTCTCCTTTGCAAAGGCGGCCTCAGGGCCGCCTTTCTTCGTTGTGATTTTATTATTTCCGGGAAAAATGCTATAATAACTCCAATACATTGATCAGGAGGAAAACCATTGAAAAAAAGAAAGAATCTCTTCTTCTTAACCATAGCCGGTCTGGCCCTGCTGGCCCTCATCTGTCTGGCTGTTCTTTTATATGTACACAAAAATTGCGAAAAAAGGTACTCTCTTCTGCTGGAAACCGGAGAGAGCAAAGCCTTCCCTTTTGGAACAGAGGATTTCTCCTGGGAGGACGATCATATCCTGATAAAAAACGGAAAGATCACCGGGAAAAGTCCCGGAACAAGCCTGATCCTCCAGGATGGCCTGATAAATACTTATATTAATGTCACCGTCTGCCAGATTCCGGAGCAGCAGGTCACCATGAACTGCGGCTCCTCCTACGTCCTGCACAGCTTCGGGCCTCCTGTCCGATGGATCTCCACCAATCCTACTGTCGCCCAGGTAATGCCTGACGGCACCATCTACAGCTTAAGCTGCGGCAGGGCCCAGATTCTGGGCATGGTCCGTGCTGGAGGAAAACATAAGGTTTTTTCCACCGATTTACTGATTTATAAATACCCAAAAAAGAAAATCCAGCTCAAGGTCAACGAGACCGCCGCCATTGACTGGGGGATCAAGGACCTGCCGGTCACCTATACACTGGATAAAAAAATAGCCGTGATTAAGGACCATACCATCCTTCCCAAAAAGGCCGGAAAAACCAGGCTGGTCTGCCAGGCACCAGGCCGGACATTCACCATCCTTCTTAAAATCACAGCTCCCGATAACATTGTTACAAAGGAAGCCGACCTGCCAAAAACTTCCCAGGTCAGCCGAATCAAAGTAACGATCAACAGCTACCCCAAAAAAAGGACCTACACCGTATTCCATCAGTCCAGAGGCAATAACAGCAGCCTTTTTCCCAGCTATATGCCCTGGCATGGCTGCGCAGCCTGCAGCCTCTCGGCCGTCCTGACCGGTTTTGGCATCGAAACCACCCCCGCCAACACCATAGAACACATCGAGAAGGAGGTCCTGGAGGGCTGGTATCACAACTACTACGAACGGCGCAGCCAGATGCCGGCCACCCTCTGCGGAATCAGCAGGGTCCTCAACCATTATAATATCAAAAACCGTTACATCATGACCTTTGACGACGACACAGTCAAGGACGATATCTTTGCCCACCTGAAAACCGGCAATCCTGTCATCTTTGAAGTATGCAAATACAACCGCTACACTAAGGAACAGGACACCACCTGGTCCGGCAGCTACCACACCCTGGTTTTCCTGGGCCTGACAAACAAGGGCCATGTCATTGTGGCAGACCCTGCCAACAGCAACGGCTGGAATGGTATGGCCAGACTTAAATACATTGATTTCGAGGATATCCTTCCCTATATGTTTTCCTGCCGTAAAATGCCGGATTCCAACTATTTTGCCGGGAAAGCCACCGCTGGCGGCTACATCCTGGTAAATTGACGCCTGCCTGTCATCCGGACAGACTCAGCCATATTGCCCCTGT
>JBGUIF010000050.1:0-4127 GCA_045112755.1 Anaerobutyricum sp. | reverse complement strand
AGAGGGAATTCCTGCATGATTCCCTGATCGATATAGGGATCTACTATGGATCTTGGGAGATAACCATAACCCAGCCCGGATATGATGTTGACGATCATAGCGGCTAAAGAATTCAGGATCGTGAAACTGCCGCCGTAAGGAAGCTCTAAAGATGCCATTAGCTGTTCCAGCCTGTGCCGGAAGATGCTTCCCTGGGGAAATGTAATGATGGGAGCCTCTTTTAAAATATCAAAAGCAGTCATCTTGTGCTGCCCGATTCCCCCGACCAATACCAGTTCTTCTTTTTTGATAAATATTTCATTTAAGTCCGGATGTTTGCCGGGGCTTTGAATAAATGCGCCATCCAGAGTCCGGTCTAGTACCTGAGCCGGAAAAACGTCATTCATGTCAGTAGTAAGGGATAGTGTCACTTCGGGATAGCTCTTATGATAGGACGAGAACAGGTCCTATCAGTCTGCCTTTGCCAGGGATACAGTGATCGGACAGTATACCTATGGGACAGAGGAAGGAAGTGTCTCTGCGGACGGGTACAGCCTGGATCTGTATTATGCAACAGTGATCCCTGATTATGCTGAAAAGCAATCGGATCTGATCTTTGATTACCAGAATAATGTCAGACAATATCCGAAATTTCAAGCCTACTTACGCAGCTATAAACCGAGGTTGCTTGCGGTATGGGGAAAGAATGATCCCTCCTTTATCTGGGAGGGTGCCATGGCCTTTGCCAAAGATCTGCCGGATGCCAGAATCATACCTGTTGAGAGCGGGCACTTTGCACTCGAAAACTGCTGTGAAGAGATTGCAGGGTTTATTAGGGATATGTTCTAAGCCTGCCATAATTGCAATATCATAAAAGACCCATCTAATGAAAGAATAACTCATAAGATGGGTCTTTTTTTTGCAGTTTCTTAAGTTTCGTCCGGTTTTTTATAAAAGGTTCTTCCTGGCTGTCATTTCTTTGATACAAATTGTTGATTACGACTTCTGGGTTTGTCCGGAAGAGTCAACAGCAGTTCCCCGCTTTCCACTAATGGCTGGATATAATGTTTCATTACGTAGAAAACAGTATTGATCCCAAGATAATCGGCAATCTCCTGACGAGTTCTAGGCGTTTTACAGAACTTCAGTAAGCCTTCTTTTCCTTTGTTTAAACTTAACGGCGTTTCCTGTTCATTAGAAATTGGTTTATTATAGAGGATAACAATAAATTCATTTCTTCGGTTGATAAATACCGGAGCAGGAAGGCCGGCCTTTGCCATTTCTCTGCGTATGGTGGGGATCCCGTAATAGCGGTTTTCTGTATTCAACAGGAATTCGGACATTGTTGCCAAAGTTGGATTCCGCAGATCAGGCTTTGCCGTACCCAGGTCCGCTACAGTCATTCTGCCATATAAGCCTCCCGGACTGTGGATCTCCATGCGGTCCGTGAAAAAGTCAATCTGTATGGGAGTTGCTTCTGTAAAATGGCTGTAATCCCGATGGATCAGTGCATTTAGCATAGCTTCACGAATAGCCTCCACAGGATATTCGGGTTTATCGGTCCTCTCACCGGTCTCAGGATTGATAATAGTACGGACTTTCATGTTTCTTCTGCAAAAATTGAGAGACTCTGCCAGCATTTCCGACAAGGTTCCTTCAATCCGTTTGTTGTCCAGGAATCTTTCAGAATTCTGGCCGACATCACCGATCTCTTTTCCCGGAACTACAATAGCAGTGACAGCCAGCTGAGGAAAATATCCCTGAGGATACAGTCCGAAATTAAGTATCGCCGCTAAAGTCGGAATCCCTTTTCTGGTGATGGATAACAGCTCATAAACCTGCTCTTCACTTAATTTGGAGAAACCGGGTTTTTCTTCTTTCATTTTCTGGATATATCGTTGGATTTTATCTGAATCCAACAGAGAGAGCTCAGCCCGCTCCAATACTCGTTCATCATCATGAACATGGTATTTAAAAGCCTCATATGTGTATATCTCATAGTCTGTCATTGGAAGGTCGGCATCGCCTACCCGGATGTATGAGCCTTTTATCCTTCCGGTTCCGGAGTAGTAGCATGGGCGTTCCACTAAATCAAGAGAAGGGATTTCGGCAGAGCAGATAGGGAATCCATCAATTTCTGCTAAGGTGAATACAGCTCTTACCGGCGGAACCATCTGATTACATTGCTCTGTTACCTTCTTTTGCAGATCCTGCAGATCATAAACACCTACAGGGATGAAACTCTGCTTTTCATCAATGCCAAACAGAAGGATACCCCCGCCATCCTGGTTTGAGAAGCTGGATAAAGTATCATATAATCTTTTAGGGCAGCCTCCTTGGGCAGCTTTCACTTCTATATTTTGTGTTTCGGCCTTGCTTTTTATTATCTCATTAGCCAATTCCACTAATTCTTCACGAAGCATTTTGCTTAAACACCTCCTTAGTAAGTAAAGGATAACAAAATAAACAAACAAAATCAACCTGATTTTAATATAAAAACAAAATAGTTTGCTTATTTTTTGGTTTAAACAAATATAACTAAACAGGAGTTAGTTTGTTTATATATTAGTTTGCAGTTGCTTATGATCCAATTCTCATCCGAGAACTGTCTGGAGAGCATCCGGGTCCAGGATCTCTATGATATGTGAATGATAAGATATGATTCCCTGAGCCTCTAACCGCTTCAGCTCCCGGTGAAGAGAGGGCCTGGAGACATTCATCATCAAGGACCATTTAGTGACGGAATCCGGGATTCGGATCTGATCCGATCCGGTCTTTCTTCTCTGCATGAGCAGATAGAAGGCAGCTTTCTGGGCGATACCGCTGTAAGAGAGCAGTTCAAGCCTTTGCTGCAGCATATAAGTTGCTGAGGCGATCTCTCTAGTGAAGTTTTCCAGGATGCGAATGTCCTTTTGCATTAACTGGAGCAGATCTTTTTTTCTGAACACCATAAGGGTGACTGCTTCGATCGCCATCATGTCACATGGATACCGGTGACTGGCTGAAAAAACAGCAGCCGGTCCTATCATTTCTCCGGGATTTCGGATGGAGACATTTACCTGGCTCCCGTTTGGAAAAGGTTTCTGAGCCTGTGCCCTTCCTTCCAAAATGATCCCGATCCGGTCTGCTTCTTCCATCAGATGAAAAATGACCTCATCCTTATCGTAGCATTGAATATGATGGGAAACAGACTCCAGAATCCTACGCAGGTCCTTTGCATTTATTCCGTGAAAAAGAGTGCTCCGTTCCAGAACTGTATAATCCATAAAGTTCTCCTTCCTTTGCCTTTCTATATACCATAGTATACACGAAAAAAACTTTTTGTGGTGTATCTGTGGATACAGTTTTTTTGAAAGACTACTGCTATACTATTTCCAGAAAGAACAAAGAAATAACAGGTGCACCACGCACGGAAATGGGGTAATTATGATTCGAAAGATTATACATATTGATGAAGAAAAATGTAATGGCTGCGGCTTGTGCGCAGAGGCTTGCCATGAGGGCGCCATAGATATGGTAGATGGCAAGGCAAGGCTGGTAAGGGAACATTTTTGTGATGGCCTCGGGGATTGCCTGCCCAATTGTCCCACAGGAGCGATCACATTTGAAGAGAGAGACGCACCCGCTTATGACGAGGCGGCAGTGAAAAACGCACAGGAGAAAAAGAAAATGAACGAGATAAGACAGAAACTGCATCAGGGCGGTTGTCCCGGTTCAAGAATGATGCAGTTTACGCAGAATGTAGAGAGTAATGGATCAGCAGTCACTGTAAAGCCGGTTTCCCGCCTTGGCCAGTGGCCATGTCAGATCAAGCTTGTTCCGACCAGGGCACCATTTTTTGAGGGAGCGAAGCTTCTTATCGCCGCGGATTGTACAGCTTATGCCTATGCCAATCTGCATGAGGATTTTATGAAGGGGAAGATTACCCTGATCGGATGTCCAAAGCTTGACAGTGTCGATTATTCCGAGAAACTCACAGAGATCATAAGGGATAACGATATCAGGAGTGTGACGATCGTGCGGATGGAAGTGCCCTGCTGCGGCGGTCTGCAAAGAGCTGCGGAAACTGCCCTTAAAAACAGTGGTAAATTCATTCCATGGCAGGTTGTTACAATCTCAAGGGACGGCAGGGTTTTAGACAGACATGT
>JBGUIF010000049.1:0-7778 GCA_045112755.1 Anaerobutyricum sp. | reverse complement strand
CCTTCGTCATAAGCCCCAAAGCAGGTCTGCCCATGACCCTTTTGTTTTTCTTTTCGCTCCATTCTTGATCTATTCCACTTTAATTATATGCAGTAAAACATGCATTTATTTTATTACTATATTTTATAACAATTTATTTTATAACAATCTAATTATTTATGCAATGTATTTACACCTGCTGTGGGCAGCCTATAGTCCCGCAGAAAAAAACCGACCCTTTTCGGTCAGATTCCTGGTCTGACTTGCAGGGTCGGTAAAATCAGTGCAATTTTTATATTTCAAGTTCTGTGAACTTGGATTTGTAATATCCATGACCGTAATGAGCCATGCCGCACTCGTCAATCTCCATAATCAGGAAAGTGGGCATCCGGTCTTCCTGCCGGGGATAGGACAGACTTCCCGGATTGAGGATGGTCAAATCGTTCTCAATCTGGATAAAGGGAACGTGGGTGTGTCCAAACATGACAATATCATAGTGGTTCTCCACGGCTATCTGTCTGAGATAGTCCACGCCACGGTTAACCCAGCTCATATGGCCGTGGATCACAAATACCCGGTAATTGCCGATGGTCAGCTCCAGCTGTCTGGGCAGGTCCAGATTGTAGTCACTGTTCCCTCCCACCATATAAACGGGGCAGTCCACCAGAGAACGGATATAATCTTCTCCTCTTTCCACATCTCCGCAGTGGATGAGCATATCGATATGTCCCACCTGGTCAACGACTCCCGCCACGTCGTCGTTGCGTCCGTGGGAATCGCTGATCACCAGAATTCTCATCCTGTCCATGGCATCCTCCTGACTTTTCACAGATGACTGGTCCTCTTATCAAAACAACCGCCCAAAACCATCTTCTTAAAGAATCTCCTTAATCTGCCTCAGAGCCTTTCCTCTGTGGCTGATGGCATTTTTTTCTTCGGGGCTGATCTGGGCTGTGGTCATCCCCCGCTCCGGCAGATAAAAAATGGGGTCATAACCAAAACCATTTTCCCCTGCCGCCTCGTCGGCAATCCGGCCTTCGATGGTTCCCCGCCGGGTCTCAATCCTGCCGTCAGGAAATGCTGCGGCAATGACACAGACAAATCGGGCGGTTCTCACAAGGGCAGGCACTCCGTGAAGCCGATCTAAAATAATCTGGTTCTTAATCCGGTATGAGGTATTCTCCCCCATGTATCTGGCAGACTGGACGCCGGGCTCCTTGCCCAGGAAATCCACTTCCAGGCCGGAATCGTCCGCCAGAACCAGGCAGCCCGTGGCCTCCATCACTGTCCTGGCTTTGATGATGGCATTTTCCTCAAAAGTCTTGCCATCCTCAATAATCTCCACATCCACGCCAGCCTCCTTCATGGAGAGGATCTCATAATCCAGGTCACCGAGGATGTTTCGGATTTCCTTCATTTTCCCCTCATTGCCGGTGGCAAATATCAGTTTTTTACTCATTCCTGCCCCTCCTTCTTCTTCCTCCGCGGTGGTTTAGGCCCCAGGAACTGATAAAAATAGGTCTTCATCATACCGTTATAGATCTTCCGGTTCTTTGCGGCCTTCTTTCCGATATAACGTTCTGCGTCCTCGTAGGCCGTAATCACATACTCTGACCAGCTGTCCAGCCTGGAAAATGCCTGGCCGATCTCCCGGTAGAGGGTGGGCAGGTCTTCCTTTTCCTCCATCCGCTCCCCGTAGGGAGGATTTGTGATGACAAAACCGTATTTCTTAGGATGGTTCAGCTGGTGGACTGCCCGCTGTTGAAAATGAATCAGATCCTCCACACCGGCCCTCCGGGCATTTTCCCTGGCTGCCTTGACGATCTGCGGGTCAATATCATAGCCCTGAATGTCCATTTTCACTGTCCGGTCCACCAGGTCCTCTGCCTCAGCGAAGGCTTCTTTCCAGACTCTTGCCGGAATCAGATTGTCCCAGCTCTGCCCCTGAAATTCCCGGTTCATACCCGGCGCAATCCCGGCACCGATCATAGCCGCCTCGATGGGAAACGTCCCGCTGCCGCAGAAGGGGTCCACGAGGATCCTGTCCTTATTCCATGGCGTCAGTTTGATCAGGCCCGCTGCCAGCGTCTCCTCGATGGGCGCTTTGCTGACCATTTTCCGGTAGCCTCTTTTATGGAGGCTCTCACCGGACAGGTCCAGACTGACCGTGGCGACATCCTTATAGAAGGATACCCGTACGGGATAATCCGCCCCATCCTCCGGAAACCAGCTGATCCGGTAGTGGTCTTTCATTCGGTCCACCATGGCTTTCTTGACGATGGACTGAATATCAGAAGTGCTGAAAAGCTTACTTTTCACTGAGGTTGCCTTGGTCACCCAAAAATGAGCATTCCTGGGGAGAAACTCTTCCCAGGGCAGCTTCCTTACTTCCTGGAAAAGGTCCTCAAAGGTCAGGGCCTGAAATTCCCCCACCTTTAACAGAATCCGCTGGGCCGTCCTCAGAAACACATTCGCCCGGACACCTGCCTCCAGAGGACCGGCAAAGGTCACCTTGCCGTCCTCCACCGATACGATCTCATAACCCAGATCCCTTATCTCTCTTTTACAAACCGCCTCAATACCAAAATGGCAGGGCGCGGTAAATTCATATCTGTTGTCCATCCGACCTCCGTTCAGTCCTCTGCGGATTTATCTGTAATACTTAACTTCTTTAAATATTTTCATCCGGTTTCTTCTGATTATTCTGCGAGGATCTTAATATATTTCTTCTTTCCTCTGCGGAGAACCTTCCCCTCTCCCCTGAAAGCATCCAGGTCGTAGGACGCCTTGATGTCCGTCACTTTTTCACCGTCCACGGTGACGCCGCCCTGCTGGACATTTCTTCTGGCCTCGGACCGGGTCTGGGCCAGACCGCCCTTTACCAGAAGACCCAGGATGTCGATGCTGCCGTCACGAAGGTCAGCTTCTGTCAGAGTACATGAGGGCATATTGGCTGCGGCGCCCTGGCTGAAGAGAGCTCTGGAAGCCTCCTCTGCCTTTTTGGCCTCCTCCTGTCCGTGGACGAGAGCTGTCAGTTCATAAGCCAGGATCTCCTTCGCCCTATTGAGCTGGCTGCCTTCCCACTGGTCCATAGCGTCAATCTCCTCCAGGGGAAGGAAGGTCAACATACGGATGCACTTTAATACGTCCGCATCGGCGATATTTCTCCAGTACTGGTAGAAATCAAAGGGAGAGGTCTTAGTGGGATCCAGCCAAACGGCGCCTGACTGGGTCTTGCCCATCTTCTTTCCTTCAGAATTCAGCAGAAGGGTGATGGTCATGGCATGGGCATCCTTGCCCAACTTACGTCGGATCAGCTCGGTTCCTGCCAGCATATTGCTCCACTGGTCATTGCCGCCGAACTGCATATTGCAGCCGTACTTCTGGAATAACTCATAGAAATCGTAGGCCTGCATGATCATGTAGTTGAACTCCAGGAAGGAGAGGCCCTTTTCCATCCTCTGCTTGTAGCACTCAGCCCGAAGCATGTTATTTACGGAGAAATGCGGTCCCACCTCGCGAAGAAGTTCCACATAATTAAGATCCAGCAGCCAGTCTGCATTGTTGACCATCATGGCCTTGCCATCGGAGAAATCGATAAAGCGGCTCATCTGAACCTTAATACATTCGATATTGTGCTGGATGGTCTCTTTGGTCATCATCTGTCTCATATCGGTACGGCCGGAAGGGTCACCGATCATGCCGGTTCCACCGCCCAGCAGAGCGATGGGTTTATTTCCTGCCATCTGCAGTCTCTTCATCAGACAAAGTGCCATAAAATGTCCTACATGCAGGCTGTCTGCCGTGGGGTCAAAACCAATATAGAAAACGGCCTTGCCATTGTTGATCATCTCACGGATTTCTTCCTCATTTGTCACCTGGGCAATGAGACCCCTGGCCACTAACTCCTCATAAATCTTCATGATTCTCCTCCTCATTTCATCGTAATCTTTGAGGAAACACCGGGCAAAGTACCCTCTGTGCAGAACTCGTTCCTGATAAGACAGAACACCTGACATCTCTTTGTGCTTCCTGATAAAACAAAACCCCGCCCTGTTATAAAGGACGAGGTCAAAAACTCCGTGGTACCACCTTCATTCATGGATCAGCAGCAGCTCACATAGACAACATATATGAATGCAGCTTTCATAAATCTTCTGCTCAAGCCAGATCTGATCCACCTTCATGACGATGCACTGACATGCATCTGCGGATAACGGCCGCAGCCGTCACAGCCTACTGAAACAGGATCCTGTCCTCTTTGTTCGGTGTGCAACTCGGGAAGGTATTCGCCTCTGCCGCACCGTCGGCCTTTCACCTGCCGGCCTCTCTCTGAACTGGCTGAACAGAAGCTACTTGTTTCCGTCATCGTCTTTCTCAATGAATCTATTCTATAAAAACAAGATTTCTTTGTCAATAGCGTATCTTCAAATTCCTCCTGAATGCCTTATGGGCGTTTCTTCCGAATGGACCCCTGTTTTTCTCAGAGATCAGCCCACCAGGATATAACCTCCCGTGCACCACCGTCTGTGAAAATAAAGGTGTCTGTCCCTTTTGATCATCTGCGGGAACATATAATTCATAATCTCCGGCAGCTCCACCCACTTGAGCCGCTGCACCTTGCCAGCCCAGGACCTGGTGGCAGAATCCGTCATTACCACCAACCCTGCCGCATCGATACCCAAAAGAATCATCGTGTGATAGGAACCGGCAAACTTTCTGTCATTGAAGTCCACCGGCCGTCCCTTTTCATAGCGGATCCTGCTGGTCTCAATGATCACAGGCCGTCCGGAATAAAGATGATTCCTGATCTGTTCCAGGGCAGCCTCTCTTTTAAATGGTCCGACGTAGCGGTTGGGGACTCCCTCGGCTGTCAGTATGACAGAGATTCCGTAGAGGGATACCGGCATCTGCTTCTTCAGGATATGTCTGTAATTGAGATTCCATGCATTTTTGGGAAAATGTTTTCTCTCCACCTGGCTGATGGTCAGATCCGGAGTAAGGCCGGCATAATCAGGACTCCAGGCTGCCAGCATGGAGGTCAGGCTGCAGCAGGCGCAGCCATGATGGTTCAGGTAGTCACTGTATTTCCCATACTTCATGGCATTCTGCTGATATACAGGGTAGACCTTTCCCTCCACATCCACATCCAGTTTCCAGTCATCAAGCCCGGTCATGGGGGACCGAGGCACCAGAACTTTCCTGCCATGGGTATCTTCTTCAAAACCAAAACTAACTTTCATAATAAAGACTCCAATCTATCCGGCAATGTCTCGTAAATCAAAGCCGGTTCCGTAAAAGTATATCACAAAAATCTTCAGGGTACAAAAATATTCCATCTCAGAGTACTATGTTTTTATAACTATCTTCCAAAATTATGTTATACTATGAGTAACCGTTCAGGGGCCTGCCCTACCAGGCATGCTGTCCTGGACAGGCAGCTGGAAAATAGTTTCAGACAGGCGCCGGGCAGAGATTTCCGCCAGACCCTGATGGAAAGGATATGGAACTCTATGAGAAAACGTATTGATGTCCATGTAAATATAGAAAAGCTGATTCCCAATGTCACACCGGAGTACCGCCGGCAGTGGGGTGTGCCTGAGGAGCACCAAAGTGTGGGATTAATCAGCTGCGATGATGAGGATGCCATGTATCCCGCTCTGGATGACGCCTCTAAGAAATCCAGAATCAAAATTCTGCACGCCCAGTGTGTTTTCGTGGGAAGAGACAATGCCTGGCATCATTTTAAGCAGGCCAACACAGCCATAATCTCCGGCCCCGTTGTGGCGGATGTAAAAAGTGGACTGGCCTACGCCAAAGAGTACCTGGAACGGCGGAGTGACGTCTACCTGGTTCATGAGGAACCTCCCGTCAGCTGCTATGCAGGATGGACTCCCCAAGTGGGGAAGTATTTCCAGGCCAAATTCGGCATCCCTGCTGAATGTGCCTATGCCTACCTGGTAGCAGGGCCTATGGAAGCCTCCTACGCTTTGGATTTTGCTCTGAAAGCCGGTGATACCAAGGTAGCCCATATGTCTGAGGTCATCACCCGGTCCAATACCATTGACGCAGTCCTTTACGGAAGTGAATCCGCCTGCCGGTCTGCCACGGAGGCTTACCTGCAGGCCGTTGAACGCTATGCTGCCGATCCTTTCAGACTGGAGGTGTAACAGATGAAACATATGAAGATTCCCACCAGAATTACCGGCCAGAAGATCCTGGCAAATGTTTCGGAAGAATATGCCCGGTCTTTCGGCCTTCCTGAGAATCACCGCTGTGTCGGTTTCTATATGTGCAGCAATGACGATGTTGCTTACCTGTCTGCCGATGACGCCACCAAAAAGGCCAAGATCAAGGTCCTCCATGCTCAGACCTACTTTGGGGGCAATCGCTATGCCGAATCAGCCAGTACCGGCACCGGCTATATCATGTTTTCCGCTGAGAAGATCCAGGATATCAAAAGTGCCATGTCTTACATCCAGGACTTTGTGACCAATCAATCCGCCCTCTACCGTCTCGACGGTGACACAGGCCTGGCCTACTATGCCCAGACCATAGCCAGGGCCGGATCGTTCTTTGAAGAGTGGTGCCATGTGCCAAAAGGGATGGCTTACAGTTATTTGGTGGGTGCACCGGTGGAGACCGGCTATGCCCTGGATCAGGCCATGAAGGCAGGCTCTACACAGCTGGGCCGCTTCTGGCCGGCGCCGACCCACGCCAACTCTCTGGGGGCTCTCCTCTACGGATCTGAATCTGCCTGCAAGGCTGCCACAGCCGCATTTATTGAAGCCGTGGATACCTGCAGCCGCAGGCCCATGGACCTGTTATGATTCATGAATATTGACAGAAAAAGACAGCCCTGCCGGCTGAACCCGGCAGGGCTGTCTTTTTATATTGTCTTCTCTTAATCGCTATGGTTTCACTCTTCAAGAGCCTGCTCTCTGAAATAATCAGAATCGCTAAAATTTAAATACAGCTACGCCGTAAGCCGGCAGATCATAGGCGATGGAGAAAGGCCGTCCGTCGCACTCACCCTTGACAGGCTTGTAGGTCTCTGGCCGCTCTGCGCCGCTGCCGCCAAATTCCGCATCATCACTGTTCAGCACCAGTGTATGTTTTCTCATACAGGTTGTTCCCACACGATAGTCCGGACGGGCAACCGGTGTAAAGTTGATGACAAAGAGCATATTGTTTCTGCCGTTGGCCGAATGTCTCACAAAGGAGAAGATACTTCTGTCTCCGTCGTCCGCATTAATCCACTCAAAACCTTCCGGCCAGCAGTCATATTCATAGAGGCACTTATTTCCCCTGTACAGGTGAAGCAGTCTTCTCACCCAGTTCTGCATCTGCTGATTTCTGGGCTCTGCCAGAAGGAACCAGTCAATCTCCCTGGCCTCACTCCACTCTCTGTGCTGACCGAAATCCTGGCCCATGAAAAGGAGCTTCTTACCGGGATGACCAAACATGAAAGCATAGCCGGCCATAAGATTCCGGAACTTATCATCATAGAGGCCCGGCATCTTTTCGATCATGGAACATTTGAGATGAACCACCTCATCGTGGGAGAGAACCAGCATATAATTCTCAGCATAATTATAGGACATGGCAAAGGTCATCTTATTGTGATTAAACTTTCTGAAGTAGGGATCAAGCTTCATGTATTCCAGGAAATCATGCATCCATCCCATATTCCACTTCAAAGAGAACTCCAGCCCGCCGTACTGAGCCTTATCGGTCACCTTCGGCCATGCTGTGGATTCCTCGGCAATCATGACAACACCATGGTTCCGCCCTTTAAC
>JBGUIF010000048.1:0-7297 GCA_045112755.1 Anaerobutyricum sp. | reverse complement strand
GGCTGTTCATTGGTTTATTTCTCTGTTCATCCATTCATTGATTCATCAACCTGTTTTTCTGTTTCAGATAAAAATTCCAAGTCTGACGCTGACGGATAGCCATAGGCACTTTCTGCGCCAAAGACCGCCCTTTTTATGGCCTCACTCATGACTTCTGCTGCCATGACGCCCACCAGGTCGGCATCAGCCTTGATCTGTCCTGCTGATACCGCATAAATGCTGTCGCCATCTGCACTGGTATGAACCGGACGGATAGACCTGGCATAACCATTATGACTGATCCCGGCAATCTTACAAAGCTGGGTTTTATCGAAGGAAGCATTGGTGATCACAACGCCAATGGTGGTATTATCTGCAAACTTATTTTCTTTCACGCTGATACTTTGCTTCATGTATTCCGAGGTGTCCCGGAAGCCTGCCTTATCTTCTGTAAGCAGGCCTGCGATCTTCTCTCCGGTCCGCCAGTCATAGATATCCCCCAGGGCATTGACGGCCACAATCGCTCCGATCTTCAAATCTCCCAACTGCACCGCATAACTGCCTACACCACTCTTCATGCAGGTTTCCATACCCGCAATCTTACCCACTGTCGCGCCGCAGCCGGCCCCGTAGTTTCCATCCCGGTAATTGGGAGCTTCCATGGCCAGCCTGGCAGCCTCGTAACCCATATTCGGGCCGGGTCTTGTAAAAGGATCCCCCACTGTAAGATCAAAAAGGTCTGCCTGGGCAACCAGAGGAACCTTTGTCACACCAACATCAAAACCGATTCTCCGCTCCTCCAGGTATTTCATCACTCCATTGGCAGCACCAAGACCAAAGGCACTCCCTCCTGCCAGCAAAATGGCATGGATACTCTGTGCTGCCGCCAGGGGTTTGAGGAGCTCAGATTCCCGGGATGCCGGGCCGCCGCCCCTGACATCCAGACCTGCTGCCATGCCTTCTTTGCAGATCAAAACCGTGCAGCCGGTCCCTGCCTTAGCATTTTCCGTCTGTCCTATGCATAGGGGGGCCACTTCTGTGACGGGAATCTCCTTTTCCATGGGCTTCTTCTTTTTTCTGCTTTCTGCTTCTATCTCAGTTCTCTTTTCTTTCTTCAATATCTCTATCCTCCATCCAGTATATATTCATCGCTGTCACTGCTCATGAAAAATCTGCCCGCAGAGTCTCCTGACTGTCCTTTCTCCTACAGGGTTTCCAGATCCAGCCGCTGCCGCTCCACCAGATCGGCAAACTTTCCGCCAAGGGCGATCAACTGCTCATAGCTGCCCTCCTCCGCAATTCGCCCGTCATCCAGCACCAGAATACGGTCACAGTGGCGGATAGTAGAAAGCCTGTGAGCGATGACCAGCCGGCTGCATCCCATGGCATCCAAAGATTCGGACACCTGCCGCTGGCTCTTATTATCCAGGGCGGAGGTGGCCTCGTCAAACAGAAGCAGCTTTGGTCCGGGTGCGATGGCCCGGGCAATCATGATCCGCTGCCGCTGGCCGCCGGAAATGCCTCCCTGCCCTTCACCAATAACGGTGTGCATGCCCATGGGCATTTCCCGGATATCCTTGGCGATTCCTGCCTGCTCCGCCGCCTTCCAGGCGGCATCCAGGTCCAGGCTGGGCGCTGTGATAACAATGTTGGAGTATATGCTTCCCTGAAAGAGTCCGGAATCCTGCAGAACTGTGCCGATTTTTGACCTCAGAGAAGGAAGATCCAGGCTGTTGATATCCCGGCCATCATAGTAAATTGCTCCCTTTTCCGCTTTCTCAAAACCCAGCAGCAATCTCAGCAAGGTTGATTTACCGCAGCCTGTCCTTCCCACGATGGCCACGTACTCACCAGGTCTTATCCTAAGAGACAGGTCCTTTAGAATATAAGGCCCGTCCTTGCTGTAGCGGAAAGATACATGATCCAATTCAATCCCGCCGGAAATCTGTGTGACTATCTCCTTGTCCGGGGAAGACTCGGGCTCCGTCTTCAGAAAAGGCTCTGCCATCTCCAGCGCAGGCTTGATGGTTGCAGCGTTTAAGGCTGCCCCTGACAGGGACAAGAGGGCCCCCAGAAGAGAGCCAAAGGCTACAGTAAAAGCAAAGTAGGAAGATTGATCAATCTGGTTTCTGGCAGAGATATAATACAGAACAATATTGGAAACCAGGCCGATGCCTGTGCTGATTACCGCGTTGATCTTGATGAACATAGGCGGATTAAAACGAATCTCCGCTTCATCAGCGTAAAGATGCATCCACTTCGCGAACACTCTTTTTTCCGCGCCGGAAAGCCTGATCTTCTGCACCCCTGTAATCAGGGCCAGACTCATCCCGGATTCTTTGGCCGCCAACTCCATCTGCTTTCTGTTGATAGAAACCTGAACCACCGTCGAGGCGATGGCAAAACCCACTGTCAAAATAAGAATCAAAAGGGCCGGTGCCACCAGCACCGGGGTAAACTGAAAGATCTGGCCGACATATAACAGGGAGACGAGTGAAGTCAGCCCTGTCGACAGAACCATATCTGTCATCATGGAACAAAGCTGGTTGACCGCCATGGAGCGGACCCGCAGTTCACCGGGACTGTAATTGCCAAAAAAGCCTGCCGGCAGGGACATGAGCCGCATCATCATGGAGGCCTGCACTCCCATGGATGTCTTGACACTCACTCTGCTCTGCATCAATCCTCTTATACTGGAAAACATCTGGGAAGAAATGATGACACAGACCATCCCGACGGCGATTCCCACCAAGGCACTGGTCCTGCCGCTGGCCAGCACTGGTCCGGTCAGAACCTTTGTAATCCGGGGCATCAGCATACCCACCAGAGTCACCACCAGAGTCGCAGCCGCCAGAAGAAGGAGGTCCCCCATCGTCAGACAGTTTTTCACATAAACCAGCAGATCTGGTATTCCCAGCTTTTTCTGGGGAAGGGGGCGGTAGAAACACACAGCCTCTGTTCTGAAAAGGCTGGCTGTCCTGGCATTGATTTTTATCCGCTTTTCCCTTCCTGGTTCCTTGTAATAATATCCCCCCACAGAGCCCGGAAGTAGGGCTGTCGGCGCGCCGGTCTCCCTGTCAAAAGCCAGAATCGGCCCGAAAGCATCCTTATACCAACCCTCGGTCAGTACCACATTGCGTCGCATCAGGCCGTGGGGCTTCAGACAGTAGTCCAGCTGTTCCTCCACTGTCACAAGGCTGTCCGGTATCTCAGCTCCTTTAAAATGATAATATTTCAGAATTTCATCGATGGCAGTCCTGGTGATCATCTGCTCATCACTGATTTTACGGGCAGACTGCCCGCCTAAAACAACTCCTGCGATATGTACAAAGGAGTCTTCCAGCATCTGCTGGTCGGCCTGACGCCGTTCTTCGATCTGATTTTCAAACCAACCCATGTCGTCATGGACTGTGTCTGGACCAGTCCTTCCTCCTTTCTACGATTCAACAGCAATAAGGTCGGCGTATGCACCGCCTTTTTTGATGAGCTGCTCATGACTGCCCCGCTCCACCACTTTTCCGTGATCCAGGACCAGGATCTCGTCACAGTCCCGGACGGTGGAGAGACGGTGGGCAATGATGATACAGGTAATGCCTCTCTCTCTGATGGCATTTACCACTTCATATTCTGTTCTGGCATCCAGGGCGGAGGTGGCTTCGTCCAGGATGATAATCGTCGGATCCTGCGCCAGAATGCGGGCAATCTCAATCCGCTGCCGCTGACCGCCGGAAAGGTTCTTTCCTCCACTGGTCAGCCTGTGCCGGTAGCCTCCCGGAAGATTCATGATATCTTCATGAATCCGGGCATCCCTGGCCGCCAGAATCATCTCAAAGTCCTGGATACTGTCATCCCACATTTTGATATTGTTTGCCACCGTGTCGGCAAAAAGAATAATGTCCTGATCAACCACTGCCAATGATCCGGTCATAATCTCTCTGGGAAAGGCACTGCGGGGCTTTCCGTCAAACAGAATCTCGCCGCTCCAGGGCCGGTAAAGTCCCGACAGCAGCTTTGAGATGGTGGACTTGCCGCAGCCCGAGGCCCCGACCAAAGCGATACTCTGTCCTCTTTTCATAGACAGGGAGAAGCCTTCAATCAGGGGAGCAGCCAGCCTGGAATAGCCAAAACAGATATCCTTCATCTCCACATTTCCCTGCAGCTTATGCATGCCTGTCCCTGCATCAGGCCCGGTCTCCGCCGCCGGATCTTCCGGATATTCCATCACATCTTCAACCCGTTCCATCTGGGTACGCATTTCCTGGACAGTCTGCCCTGTCTGCACCATGGCCATGGCAGGTCCCATGAAGGAACTCAGAAAACCCTGGAACATCAATACCGCACCGAGGGTGAATTGCCCCTGCATGGCCAGCCAGATTCCCAGAATCAGCACCGTATAATTGGCAAGCGTCGTCAAAAGAGAAGGAATCGCCCCCAAAAACTGATTCGTCTTCTGTCCCTTTACCTGTGCGGCATTTACCGAAGCCTGATATCCGGCCCACTTTTGGAAAAAGCCGTTTTCCGCGCCACTGGCCTTGATGGTCTCAATCATACTGATCCCGGTGACCGTGGCCGCCTCCAGCTTACCGGTGTCCCGCATCTGCACCCGGGTTATGTTGATCCGTCTGTTGGAAATAATCCTGGACATAACCACATTGATCAGGAAGGCCGTCAGACCGACGGCCGTCAGCAGCAGGCTTTGTCTCAGCATCAGCAGCAGATAGACAGCCATCATCATGGTATCCAGGACGATCGGTGCAAAACTATTCACCAGGGTACCGGCAATGGAAGCATTCAATTCCAGCCTGGACTGGATATCTCCAGCCAGCCTCTGGGAAAAGAATTCCATGGGAAGATGCAGAACCTTCCACATGTAAGTGGTGCTGCCCACCACTGCCATCTTGCCGTTAATCTTCAGAGAATAAACGGCACGGATCCACTCCACCAGCAGCTGCAGCACTGCCAGAAAAATCATAAAACGAATAAAAGGATTCAGCCAGCCTGGGTTGCTTCCTGAAAGGATCCGGTCCATAAAAATCCGGGATGTCACAGAGTTAGCTATGCCAAAAAGATAGGCGATTCCAGTGGTCAGCATAACAAAGATCACTGCCGCCCCGGTCCCTGCCAGACGTTTTCTGGCAAAATCCAGGGTACTCCTGGGCTGTCCATCGGGCACAAACTGATCTGAAGGTTCCATCATCATGACCACCCCTGTAAAGGATTGGTCAAACTCTTCAAAGCTGACTTTTACGGATCCCCGGGCCGGATCATTAAGATAGACATGTTTTCCTTTAAATCCATTGACCACCACGAAATGATTCATATTCCAGTGTATGATACAGGGGAATTGTCCGTACTCTTTAAGATCCTGCGGACCCATCCGGTAAGCCTTCACATCAAAACCGTAGTCTTTTGCTGCCAGGCATATATTTTTGGCATTGGAGCCGTCACGGGATACACCGCAGTCGATACGCACCTGCTCCAATGGCACCCATTTATCATAATAAGCAATCACCATGGCCAGGGCTGCGGCACCGCACTCCAAAGCTTCCAGCTGCATGATCACAGGCACTTTGGCTACACCCTTTTCCACTGGCTGCTTAATCTTTCTCTTTCCCATAAGCTGCTCACCTGCTTTCCAGCAGAAATTCGACGGGGCGGATCTTCTCGACGACAACACTGCCGTCATAGATCCCATCGGGCAAGGTCACCTCTGCGTAAGCCATGGTTCTTCCATACTCATCCTGCTCCACAGAAATAATCCTGTATTCCCCGGAATCAATCCGCAGGGGCATCCCTTCCTTCACAGTCTCCGGTCCACCGACCACAATCTGTGCCCGGTAGTCCTTTACCACCACCTTGGCATCGACCCTGGTCTCCAGTGTGCCCACTGCAGACCAGACCAAAAGACCGGTCAGAAGCAGTATGACCGTCGCCAGAACAAGCCAGATCCCGGGATTGGTGACCCTGAGATAATCTGTCAGCTGCTCTGGTGAGGACATCCGGTCCAAAGTCTCTTTGCGATAAATTTTCTGCTGATCATTGTCTGCCATGTCTTCCTCCCTTCTCTAAACTGCTGTTTTCTTCCAGTATAACATGACATTCCTCTTATCTCTATGATACAATATTTTCACGAAAATATACATAAGGGGAGGGAATATTATGGAAGATCTGAAAGCATTAATGCAGGAAGCCGAAGAGAAACGAAAAGCCTGTGTCGTCAATTCTTTTACCAATGCGGAGGCATTTGACCTGGGTTATTATATTTATCAAAAAGCATTAAGGGAAGGTAAGCCTTTCGTAGTATCTGTCACGAGAAATCGCCAGAGACTCTTCTATGCGGCAGCAGAAGGGACTTCTCCGGAGAACGATGCGTGGATCATGCGCAAAGAAAACTCCGCCTATTTTTTCTGCAAAAGCACTTATGAGATCTCCTTGTATATGAGGATCCGTGAAGCCAATATCTTTGACCGGTATGGGTTCCCGAAAGATCAGTATGCCCAGGCCGGAGGCTCCGTTCCAATCTCCGTCAGGGGAATCGGCATGATCGGCACCGCCACGGTTTCCGGCATGAGTCAGGCGGAGGATCATGCCTTTGTTACGGAAGCTGTCCTGGAATGGATCGCAAAACAGTAAGAGTTTTTTTGATCTGCCGGAAAAAATCAATATTGCTCGAAAAACCGCAGGAGTGGCTGCCCCTTTGTCGTACAGCAGCCACTCCTGCGGTTTTTTGTCCCGAGGCAAACCCAATTATCCTGTCCGACCAAAAAAAGAGCATTTTCTTATATCCTTTTAAGACCGTTCTAAGATCATACCAGATTGCCAAAGTTTCACTTAGAATTCCCAGATCTTACTCCAGGTCATCTAAGAAAATCTCAGCCATTTTCTCCATTTATCTCATGAAAAATATGGCTTAAATAAAGGCTTTCTCAACATTTTTCAAGCTTTTAATGAATTAATGCTAAGGTAAAAATTCTCCTTTTTCTAATAAAAGAAAAAGACCTTCGCTCAGGATTTTTCCTAAGTAAAGGTCTTCATTCTTTGTTTTTAATTAGGCTAAATTGCTTTGCCCTTTTTATCCTGGTAAGGATATATAGGGCTGCCTTTTATTAATTTTCTATCATTCGTACTCAATACCGGCAAAGCATCACTTAACATATATCGGTTAAGTTCTATGTGTTTTCTGCCGGTTTATTCTCTCAGTTATACTGTATCTCTACCTTTTCTGACCTTCTGTTGCCAATTTGTTGCCAGAAGACAAATCACTTCCAGGCTATTTCAAGCTTCCTTTTTGACTTCACACAATCTGCCAGATACAGAT
>JBGUIF010000047.1:0-33835 GCA_045112755.1 Anaerobutyricum sp. | reverse complement strand
ATGCAGACTAACATTTGACCAATCTGTCATATTTATCCTCCAACATTTTATTTTTTTGACATTATTCTTTTTGAATCAGCAAGCACCTCATAGAACTTCCCATCATTAGCTGTCTGGATCTTCCGATAATTCACTTTCACACCATCATCAAGATCCAACTCTATACGGGATAAGGCAAGATGGGCAAGCTTCTCATCATACTCGCGACATTCCTTTAATTGCTTAGTCAGCTTGTCTCTGCGCTTCGTCGCCTGTCCTATCTCTCGAGCATTTGTACTGTGGTCGATCATATCCTGCATACGGATGATTTCACTCTCGTAAACCCGCTGCATACGATGCAGATAATCAATACGGAGAATGCCGATTGTATCTGCATTGTAGCGGTGAAGATAGACTAACGCTTTGAAACCATTTTGTTTACCGGAATCAAAAAGCCAATAAATCGGGCGCTTGCCGGAACCAGTAACGGAATAGGTTTGGCAGTGATCTTTAAAAAAATCATTCAAGAAATAGTTACGGATGATTTCACGAGAAGAACCACCCTTATTTCCAAGTGTTTTGGCAATGAAATCCAAATTATCTTCTAAAGTTGATTCTCCGTACACCACCTTCAACCAAGAGCATAGACGGGATACGATATCATCTTCCAGATATTCTTCATCAGTAATTGGAATCACATTGTCAGAGTCTGGGAGAAATGAGGTGTATTTTGAGATATCCCAATCTCCACCGGCATAAGCAAGACCACTTACATCCAAGGAATATCGTCCAAACATACAACCAACAGCATAGGACAATAGGCTGACAATCAGATCTTTTTGATACATTATATACGCACTACCATCCATTGAGTCTGGAAGGTTTTCTTTTGTATCGTAAATTCTGTATATAGTAATATCTCTTTCTTCTACTCTAGGATCATAGTATTCTTCTAAATCGTATATATTTAGGAATAAACTGTTTAAGGATTCCTCAATCCCTTTCATGCAAAGAAATCTGCCATCTGCCAATTCTTTCAATCTGCAATAACATTCACTCAGTGAATCACTCTTTGATAGGTCTGCAACAAGTGGATTCTTTTTAAAATTCCAAGAGATCTCTGACATGTCCCAATCCTGTTTGGATAGGGATAAACACTCATCCGATAACTTCTCTATTTCAGCTTTTTTTTCTTCTGAAATCATAATAGGGATTCTTGACAAATCTCCCACTTGAAAAGCCATTGTGGGATTTAATATTCTCAAAAATTCAAAAGCTATTTTTGACGAAAGCAAAGCCATGATGTACTTAAGATTATTTTTTTCAGGAAACATGCTCTTTCCATTAGTGTCAAACAAAGAATTCGCCTCTGTTATCCTAACGCCAAAACAGCTACTACTCAGCAATGTCCATGTTATCCCCTCACGAAAGGCATACTGTTGATTCCTGAGTACTGACTTCTTGAAGCTTTTAAGTTCACGTCCATTGTTTTCCCAGTTAATAACATAATATTGGTTTCCAAACCATTTTCGGAAACTGCCACCTTTGTTATAAGGAAACCATTTAGCATTACATGAAATAGCATCATCAACTCCTGTAGCATTTAATTTGCACTTCTGGTCACTTACCTCAAACCATACTTTCAGAAAATGCTCATTATCACCTGTAGTAAAGCCGTCTTTTACATCTGCATAGTCAGAAATGCTTTTATAAGAATCAAATATTTCAATCATACGATTATTAGCCCAATATGCGATTGGTTTCCCAGTTATTTTATTAAAGTCAGATTGTTTAGCATGATACTCTCCCATACGATGAAGGAACCATTTTTCTTTAATCTCAATACTATCAACTGCCCCTTGTTTTTTAAACAGGCGAAAATACAGTCCCATATAGTCGGGAAGTTTTGTCTTTTTAATCACAAAAGAAGTTGTTCCAAAGTCAGATCCAAATATTCCTCTGCCAAAATGATTCATTGTTGTGATAATACTATTATTAGCAAGTTTTGCTCTTAATTGCTCAAAGCTTGTAATAAACATCCATGATGGAATGTTAATCATCGCCATAAAGCCATTATCACAATTCATGCTAATAGTTTTTTCCATAAAAACGGTGCTTAAATCGGCTTTTGAATCCGGGTAGTTTGTTTTTAAAAAGCCTGAGAGCCTCACGTTCATGTTGCCAGAGCCCATATAGGGGGGATTTGTGACCACAACTTCATATTGTCCTGATAGCAGACGTGCCTGATTTATAATTCTTTTGAGCTGACTGCTTGTTTCATCGAGTCCAACAGAATCAAAACTGAGTTGTCCTATATGTTCTGTGAAAGATATATAATTGTTAAGCAGATCCCAATTACATTTGTCCACTTTAAGAATAGAGCCATATTCTTTTGCATCTTTAAATATATCTATCAAATAATCAATTTGGGAGATTGCAATATTCTTGTCTGCATCGTTCATGCTTCTTCCGAAATACTTCATATGATCTCTACTTATTTCATTACTTTCCTGAATCGCATAAAGATTCGGTTTGGATTCTCCATTCAGTATTCTTCTGTTGTACTGTCGAGCTTTCATCATTAGGGCAAAATAAGCAATCTGGAAAGCACGATCATCAATATCAAGACCATACAAATTGTTTTCAAGTATGCTTCTTGCTGCATCACGCTGTCCATACCCAGCACTTTCATAAATCTGCATTAACACATCAAAGGCATAAACCAATATATGACCGCTTCCCATACAGGGATCGATTAATTTGATATCTTCCGGATTGAGCTTCGCATATTCTTCCCTGATTTCAGAAAGTTGCTCCTGCACTTCTGATTTTTGCTCCGCTTCTTCTAGGTAATATTTCCACCCAGCCTTCAAATCATCATTTGGATGTCCTTCCACCCAGAGGCGCCCCAAGCTGTTTTCCACCATGTACCGTACTATCCAATCAGGTGTAAACAATTGAGTTGCCGCAGGAATTCTTTCTTTAGTTATTTTGATACTTCTTTTGAGGAGCGCAAAGGCTTCATCTTTCGGCTCTGTGTTGTAATACTGATACATCCATCCAATAATCTCTACCTGACCGCCCCGTTCCACATCGAAATCTTCTTCTGAAATATCATGTATGAGATGATAAACCACTCCATCCTGATCTATAACAGATAGATTTAACAAAAGCTCTGTATAATCATTGGTTTTCTCAAAAAGGGCAGGAAGAATATCATTTAAAGCATTGCACTGTTTAATGAAAAGTATTCGGAATACTTCGTCAAGTTTATTTGCATTCTTCAGATCAAGAACAGTCTGCTGTTCATCTCTTGTAAATTCCAGTTCTGCATCAAACGGAGTAGTTACCAAGTCTGGCTCCAGCTTTCCGCTATCCGAAGAAAGCACACGGATATGGCTTGGTAAGTAATCATTGACCTCCATAAAACGCACAGCAATCAGGCGGTTGAACCAGGTATAGGCAACCTCCTCAATGATGTATTTATAAGCTGTTTTATAATCAGTATCTTTTTCTTTTCTCTGGATCAGTTCCACCAGATGCCTTCTCTGGCGAATTGCTTCTCCTGTGATTGCATAAGGCTCTGCTGTTCCGATATCATAGAATTCTGTCTTCCCTGTCGACTGTGGGAGGGCAGAATGAATCCCATCTTCCGTGATTCCCATAAGACCTGCACGATAGCCGATATCTGTGATTAGTTTGTTTCTCGCCCAGATGGCGAAGTTCTTTATGGCGGTTTTATTCATAGTTATATAATTCCTTCTCTATTAAAACTCAACATTTAAGATGTCATTCCCATCCAATTCTTCAAGAAGAGATTTACGCAGCGCATCCAAGACTTTGTCCACATCCTGGGGACTCTCTATCCTCCAAGATGCTGTATGAGTCACATTCTTGATCGTAACGTTTCTGGTTTTCTTGGTATGATACTTGACTTCAGGCTCTGCAATGATCTCTACCTTCTTGCCTTGCTCTTTGGCTCTTCTGGCTGCTTCTTCTGCTACTCTTCTCGCTTCCTCAGCTTTCGCTCTGGCAATCTGGGCATCCCGTTGATCCATTTCGTTCAGAAGACGGATCTTCAGCGCTTCTGCCTTGTCTCCATAACTTCTAAGAGAGGAGACATTATTACAACGTTCCGCGCCATCACGGATTTCCATAAACATGTCGTTGTAACGTTCTTTGTAATTATCTGCATATTCTTTGCTGTCAAGGACTTCTATCACACGTTGTCTTGACTGCTCGATCGCATCAAGGACGGGTTTTTCTTCCCTGTCTAGTACTTTCAAATAAGACGCCATAAACTGCTCACGCAATGCCGGAAGCTTGGGGATGTTTCTATAAGGTTGTTCCTGCTTTGTGATAGCTTTTATCTCAGCTACGATCTGTTCCAGTTCTGCGTCTACGATATAAGTCTTGCTGTCCTCGTAGATGGCCAGCATATCTAAAGCCCTGGTAAAGATCTCCTGCTGTTCTCCCCCAAAGAAGGCTTTTACGGGTTCATAGTCTTCTGCAAAGTCATAGAAAGTTTCCCTTTTCTTTGAAACATATTGGAAGAACTCCAGAGGAGCCTGAATCTGGATGATAGACTGCATCAGACGTTTTCCTGAATCGATGGTCTTATTACCTGGGTAAGCATAGCGCTGATACTGGGGTTCCAGACGAAGCATTTCATTAATCATGTTCTCGGCATACCGCTGGAAGTTCTTCATGATCGTGTCTTCATCCTCGGCCACAGAACCGGTCCGGAATACTTCTTTCATAACGTCACGGACCGCCTTTTTGTCTTTCTCAGCTACACGAACCCGTTCCTCCATCAGAAGCTTTTCTACATATGCTTTTTTGGTGATGAAGCTGATGATTTCTTCTTCACTCTTATTATTCAGATTGACACTTGCTCCATTTACGGTAAAGGCCAAGTCTCCACGTTTAAAGAGCCGAGCTACCAGCCACTGCACATCATCTTCCACAAATCCATAAGGCGCCTTCATAAAGCGATCTTTGACCGTCTTCATAGAAGTCTTCATGTGGATATGGGTATTTCCGGATATAAAGGAAAGGACATCGTCCAGGGCATGAACGTTGGCATCGGTTCCCCCTTCCAGATTCAGCGTCAGCTGATTGGAAGACCGGAACATCTTACGAATATCTGATTCACTAAAAGCGGTATCGATATAGGAAAGCTTATGGTAAACAGTTTGAACCAGCCTGCCGATGGCTTCATTGATCCTCTTTGTCACTTCCTTTGCGCTGGTTTTCATGGTATCCGCATTCACATAGATCACGGCTTCCTTCAATGCTTCTGTCAGATACAGCTTGGCATTGGAATTGCGTTCCCGCATTTCTACACGCTTAGCCTCTTTTATGGTTTCATATTTGGTTAGCTGTGTAGAAGTATTCAAACGAAGGAATTTTTCAATCTTTAAGTACATCCGCAGCTCATTAAGGAAAGCATCATCATTAGGAAGTACTACAAGGACTTCCTTTCCCTGGCCGGATATCATACGAAGTGTTGCATCATCATTACCACCTTCATACCAGGGAGTCAGGATCCGAAGGCCGATATCATAGTTCTGATTGGCTTTGTAGGGCCGGTCATCCACGATCTGGTTGAAAGCGAATGAATACCTGCCATTGAAAGCGGGATACCGGTATCTTTTATCAGAGAAGATATCTTCAAAGATCATTTCAGATACCTTGTTGATGACCTCTGCCATTTCTACATTTTGGCTGTCAATCTCCCGGTTGATCTCCTGCTCTTCATCCGTCAGAAAGACATAGAGACTTCCATTCTTCTGTACCAGCATCTGCTGCATCAGAACCTTTAATGCAGCCTCCACCTTATCCTTCAGCTCAATGCGGTCATCATCGATATTGCTGATCATGAGGGATGTGATATTGTCAATGTTGGCCTCAATCTCAAGAACATATTTGATCATGAACAAGGTCTTTAACACATTAATAGCGAAGACATTTGACTCCTTATGCTCCGGATTGATCTTGGTATTATCATAGGCACGGATAATCACTCCCCTGTGGCTGTGATCAAGGAAGTTCTCCAAGGCATCATAAAACAGATGGAAAGGTACAATAACCCCCATTTCCTGATCCTTCAGTCTTGCTGCAGACTCTTTAAAGAGGGCCAGCATGGAACGCTCGCCTTCTGACAGGTGCTTACCGGAAGCGCCATGAGTACGTATGGAAGTCAGAACACTGGCCAACAGATTAAACTGATAAGGAACAAACGGATAGACTTCAGAGAAATCATTCCCACTTGCATACAGTTTCTTTTCTACCCCATCATTGAACACGATCAGGTTTTTAATAATCGTTGCCTTCTGATCATAGAGTAATCGCAATGTCTGGCCTGCCGTATCCGTTTTGTCAAGGATCCTCTTCTTGATGACAGCATCAACATTGGCAGAGGACAGAGACAATCTGGTATCAAAACGACCCTGGATCTTGGAGAAGTCATTGCCTTTGACCTTTGTCACAGAATCGATATCCTGCTGACTGGTCACGATAACCCAGGCTTTACCCTGGCATTCTTTTCCCAGTTCTTCTGTCACGGTCTGAAGGTTGAGCATCAGCTTGCTGTCTTCTCCAATATACTGACCAATCTCATCCACAAGGAAGACCACGTGATGATTTTTACCTTTTGCTTTAGTATAGGCCTTCACCCTCTTTGCAAAGTCTTCAATGCTGATCTGGTAAGGTTCTGAAGCCTTCTCACACCAGTTCCTTGCTGCAGATTCGCTCATGAAGTCCATATCTACAAGAACATCAACGACAGTATCCTGGATAAAATCAAACTTATGACGGTTCTCTTCCCACGGCTTCCCATAGTCATCTTCAAATGCTTCTTTGAATTCTTCCATTCGGCCAGCTTCAGTAAGCTGCTGCTCCAGACCGGCCAGATGAGGAAGGGCTCCACAGAAACCCTGCATCTCATTAAAAACGCGCAGGAAAACATTTACGATGGCATCTTTATTCTGCTTGCTTCCGGTATCGCTCTTAGAATCAATGTTGAAAAGGACCACATCCGTCGGCGTCTCTGCAGCCAGCTTCATGTCTGCAAGCACCATAGGATCGACAATCTTCTTATCTTCAGAGAAATAGTCCAGCGCACATCTATCACCAACCTGTTTGTTGGCTAAAAGATAAGACAGGATCTTCAGAAAGTGGGATTTACCACTTCCAAAGAAACCGGAGATCCATACGCCCATCTTGGGAGTCGTCCCGAGAATTCCTTTTTTATAAGCAGAAAAGAAATCTGCAAAGTGCTTCTGCAGTTCCCTGGTCACAACGTATTCATCTAATTCCTGAGAGACATTCGTCTCCTCTCCCTGACCAACAATGATTACTCCCTGGATATCACGGTCGATCTTCTTCGCAAACATATCTTTTAACAGCATCGTTTTCTCCTCTGTATATATAAACCTATTATTATTCCCAAACTGTCGGATGCCCGATTTTGTTGCTCTTTTGCTCTGCAACGAGACAAAATCCGGCTCCTCTGTAACTATATATCTATAACTCTATTTCACCAGTTTAAATGCCCTGTAATAGTTGTCATCTTTGATCTCGTTAAACAGGATCAATTCCTGTTCATTGTATGTGCCCGGAAAGAACATCACCACCGGCACCCGGACAAAGGCCTGATGAAGATTATTCAGCACCTTATGAGACCGGAGAATGGGATAACATTTCCCAATCCCTGTCAGAAATACAATGGCATTTTCTGGAGTGTGATCTTTTATATGCTGAACGATCAGGCTGTCATCATCATTGACCTTCATGGCATTATTCACAGCTCTTGTGATCCGGTCCAGTCCTCTTTTCTTTTCAAACCGATAACACTGTTCTAAAAAGTCCTCTTTCTCCAGATAATCCATGATGATGTCATAGAGATCAAAGACCACCAGCTCGTACTCATCGATTCCCTTTTTATTTTTATTCTTCATATATTCGATGCGCTCACGTACCTCCAGCTCTTTTTCCGGAGGATAATCGAACACCCAGTAATTCACTTCATTTGCCCGTCCACTACTTTGCCGGAATCTTGGTTTCCGGATCTCCGCTTCCATGGCATCCAGCCGTTCTACTAAACTTGCCATCTATCTTTACTCCATTTAATCTTCATAGTTCCAATTAGTTATCTTCAATACTTACATGCACCCATGCAGACTTATCTGACTCCTGTCAGTGCCTTAACATAGTAGTTCATTCCATGGTCAATCAGCCATCTCTCCATGATGGGATCCAGGATAGGCCGGAGAATCTTTTTTTCTGATTTCCCTCTTCCGCTATCATTATCGATCATTCCGGACTCGAACAGCATCGTCTTATATGTTCCGGCGAGCCGCTTTAAAGTTGCATCTGTCCAGCTCGCCACTTTTTCATCCTGCTCTTGCTTATTCTTGAAGAATATACGTATGTCGCTGTCTGCAAGTAGGTCCGTTCCAATGATCATTTTTTCACGAACCACTTCATACACAAACTCCCCAAAAAGCGTATCGTATGCCATCACACTAACCAAAGCGAAAAGCTTCTGGGAAGATACATCACAAGAATCGAACACCGAACCGAAAGAATCATCAAGGCATTTCATCCTTCCGGATACGGTACTATATATCTGATTTGCCCGAAGCGGTGTGGATGCACCAAAGATGTTTTCTTGCTCATTTAGCTTTTTTATGTCATCCCATGATTTCCCTTCCAGTCTCAGTCCCGCAACCTTGCGGAATTCCAGGAACCAGAAGGAATGCTTTACCGCTCCGGCACTGTATGCTCTCTTCTTCATCGTGCCTCCTACAATATTTGTCATTTTTATACATTTCAAATTGTATATAATTACCCAAAATATATAATACCATAAACAGGGCGCATAAACTATTGTAATATACACATAAACAGGTCATTTTACCCCTATATGGTCAAAAAATTGATCGCGTAAGAGTGTATAATAAATTATTTACCCCTATCATCCGCTCCCATACAGGTCATGCTGCACTTCAGCCCTATAGTATCCATCCATAGTCGTCGGGGCATTGAACAGTGGTGCCAAAAGATACTTCCGGATATTCTTGATCTTTGTCGTATTCTTCTCCAGGCATTCCATGACATACCGGATATGCATGGAGTTGAGCTTCAGGAAACGGCTCCTCACAACTTCTGCTGGATAACGGTTGTTGGAGATCATGATCTCTTTCCATCGTCAGATCAACTTTCTCGACTCTTACAGCTAATCTTTTCTTAAATAAAAAAAGCCCCCGGAAAAGATGCACATACATCTCTCCCAGAGGTATTGTTCGTATTGTCTAACACCATATGATTTTATACAGATACTTACCCTTTTTCCACTCTTAAAATACTCCGATTTTTGACACCATTTCCCTTCAATTTTGACACCAATTTGACACCAATTCGCCGTGAAATAGCGTAAATTTACGTAAATTTATGTAAAATACTGGAATTTTTCAGCCCATTATATTTTGCACAACATAACCCGCTCAGAGCCTTTATCCATGCGGGTTTTCGGCTATTTCATATCCTTTATTTCCTCCCTAATATACGGCGTCATCTGATATACGTAATAATTGAGCCAGTTGGAATACAGGGTATTTGCGTGACATCTCCAGGATTTGACCGGTCCCTGGGCCGGATCATCATTTTTGTAGTAGCCGTAGGGGAAGGGGACATTGTCCATGCCCTTCTTCAGATCTCTCTGATATTCCCCGTCCAGGGTCACCACGTCGTACTCCGGATGGCCCATGACAAAGATATGCCGGCCCTCTCTGGCGATAATGATAAAGGGACCTGCCACATCCGAATCCGCCAGAATGGTCAGCTTGGGATTAGCCTCCACTTCCTCCCGGATAATACCGGTATGTCTGGAATGGGGTGCCTTGAAGACATCGTCAAATCCTCTGACCAGAGGGGTCTTCTTATGGATGGTCCTATGTTCGAAAACGCCGAACATTTTTTCCGGCAGTTCCTCTTTGTGAATCCCGTAATGGTAGTAAAGTCCCGCCTGGGCTGCCCAGCAGATATGGAAGGTGGAAGTGACATGCGTCTTGGACCATTCCATAATCTCCACCAGCTCCGGCCAGTAATCCACTTCCTCATACTCCATGGTTTCCACCGGCGCTCCTGTGATCAGCAGACCATCAAAGTACTGGTCTTTAATCTCGGAAAATGTTGTGTAGAACTTCTCCATGTGGGTGGCCGACTCGTTCTTGGCGTCATGGCTCTCTGTCTTTAAAAAGGTCACGTCCACCTGAAGAGGGGTGTTGGCCAGACTGCGCAGCAGGTGGAGCTCTGTCTCCTGCTTAGTGGGCATCAGATTCATGATCACGATCTCCAGGGGGCGGATATCCTGGCGCAAAGACCGCTCATAATCCATCACAAATATATTTTCCCGTTCCAGGATCTCCTTAACCGGAAGATCCGCATCTATCCTGATTGGCATAATATCATCTACCTTCCAAATGTATTTCTCTGTGAGAATTCTATTTTATAGACTATTTCCTATTCTAATCCTTATAATGACTTTTTTCAAGCATCAGCTTCCTCCCCGATCATCCTGAGGAACTCTTCCTCGGTGATTACCGGGATCCCCAGCTCCCTGGCTTTTTTATTTTTTGAGGATCCTGAGCTGTTATCATTATTGATCAGATAGTCTGTCTTTTTGGAGACGGACCCTGTGGCCTTGCCGCCCAGTTCCAGGATTTTTTCCTTCAGTTCATTTCTGTTCTTAAAATGATTCACTGCTCCGGTGATGACGAAGGTCTTTCCCTCCAGACTGGTTTGCATGGTCCTGTCATCCGGCTGGTCGCCCTGCCCGGCCGGGGCTGTATGGTCTGTCCTCTCTGGCTCAAAGCTAATCAACTGCAGCAGTCTGTCCACCAGGGCCTTGTTGTGGGGATTGTCAAAATAGTCCCGGACACTCTGGGCGATGACCCCTCCGATTCCTTCGATCTGGGTCATTTCCTCCAGAGAAGCCTCCCGCAGCCGGCCCAAATCATTGCCAAAATGGCCGCAGAGCAGACGGGCATTGGACAGACCGACGTTCAGGATTCCCAGAGCGTAGACAAAGCGGAACAGGCGGGCGTGCCTGGACCGGTCGATGGATGCCATCATATTGGTAAAGGATTTCTCTCCAAAGCCTTCCATACCGACGATCTGCTCCTTGTACTGTCCAAGGTGATAGAGGTCATCCAGCTCTTTTAAGAATTCCTGATCGATCATTTTCATAAGGGTCTTCTCGGATATTCCGTCGATGGCCATGGCGTCCCGGCTGACAAAATGCGAGAAAAGCTTCACCTTCTTGGCACTGCAGAAGGGATTGCTGCAGTAGAGGGTCTTCACATCATTTTCCATGCGGATCTCCGTGGCTCCGCCGCAGGCCGGACAATGGTCCGGAATCGGGTATCCGCCGCTTCTGGTCAGATTTTCCGAAATCTGGGGAATGATCATATTGGCCTTGTAGACCTTGATCCTGTCGCCGATACCCAGAGCCAGGCTGTCCATGATGCTGAGATTGTGAAGACTGGCCCGGCTGACAGTGGTCCCTTCCAGCTCCACAGGATCGAAGAGGGCAATGGGGTTGATCAGGCCGGTTCTTGAGGGACTCCATTCAATCCCTGTGAGCCTGGTCTCCTGCTCCTCATCAGCCCATTTAAAGGCGATGGAATTTCTGGGAAACTTGGCTGTCCTGCCCAGGGATATACCGTAGGCGATATCGTCGTAGATCAGCACCAGTCCGTCAGAGGGAAAATCATTGTCCGGTATCCTCTTTGCGAAAGCCTCCACCGCCTCCAGGATATTGTCCCGGCTGACCCTCTGATAGGGCACGATATCAAATCCCAGACTCTGCACCCAAAGCATGTTTTCTTCCACAGAATTGGACGGTTTTCTCATTGTTTTCTCCTCACCGGAAGGGGAAGCCATTTCCTGGTTTGTTCCCGGATCCACCATGGAGAAGGCAAAAAAGTAGACATTCCTCTTTGCGGTAATCTCATTATTCAATTGCCTTACCGTGCCGCTGCAAAGATTCCTGGGATTCTTGTACCTGGCGTCCACGTCATCGATGGCCTCGTTGATCTTTCGAAAATCCGAGTATTTGATCACAGCCTCTCCCCGGAGAACCAGGTCCCCCTCAAAGGGTATCCTGGCCGGTAGATTGGCAAAAACCCGGGCATTGTTGGTGATGACTTCTCCCACCACACCATTTCCCCGGGTGACTGCCTTGGCCAGCCGCCCCTCCCGGTAGGTGAGGACCACCGTAAGGCCGTCCATTTTCCAGGAAAGCAGTCCTTCCTGGCTGCCAAGCCAATCCCGCAGGGCTTCCGGACTCTTGGTCTTATCCAGGGACAGCATGGGACTGTCATGGGCTTCTTTTTCCAGTTCACTAAGAACCTCATAGCCCACCTGCTGGGTGGGACTCTTGCTCATGACGATACCCAGTTCCTGCTCCAGGCCCTCCAGCTCGTCATAGAGCCGGTCATACTCCAGATTGGACATGATCTCCCGATCCTCCTGGTAGTAAGCCCGGGCTGCCCGGTTCAGTATATCCACCAGTTCCTGCATCCGCAGCAGCTGCTGCTTCCTGTCCTGGCTGACGCCTGCCTCCTGCTCTGTATCTATTCTAAGATGATCTGCCATATTTTCACCTGTCCCCCATCTAACCTATTCTACTGTTCTGGTCCTGCGGCGCAGCTCCATCAATTCCTCCCCGGTAATCTCCCGGCAGCTGCCCGGCGCCAGACTGCCAAGCCTGATGTTCATCACCCGGATCCTGGTCAGGTCTCTGACCCGGTATCCCAGGGCTTCACACATCCGGCGAATCTGCCGGTTGAGTCCCTGAGTCAATATAATATGAAATGTTCTGGCCCCTGTCTTTTTCACCTTGCAGGGCCTGGTCACCGTATCCAGGATCTCAACGCCCTCTGACATTTTCTTCAGAAAGTCCATGGTGACGGGCCGGTCCACCGTGACCACATATTCCTTCTCATGATAATTGGCTGCCTTGAGGATCTCATTCATCAGCTGCCCGTCATTGGTCATCAACAGCAGCCCCTCGGAGTTCTTATCCAGCCTGCCCACGGGGTAGATCCTCTCCGGGTAATTCAGGAAACGGACGATGTTATCCTTCTCCCGTTTATCATCTGTGGTACAGACGATCCCCCTGGGTTTATTTACCGCCAGCACCACCGGCTTCTTTTTGCCGCCGGCCCGCCTGCCGTCCACCAGGATCTCCTGGTCTGCCGAGACCTTCTGGCCCATGAGGGCCGGCTGCCCGTCCACCAGAACTCTGCCCTCCTCCACCAGCCGGTCTGCCTGCCGTCTGGAACAGATGCCTGCTTCACTCAGATACTTATTTAAACGTATTTTCTCCTGCATATCCTCTTTCACCGCTTCAGTTTCTGCCTCCAGTTTCTGTCTTCAGGTCCTGTCCTCAGGTCCTGTTTTCAGTTCCTTCCTTCAGGTCCTGTCCTCAGGTTCTGTCTTCAAGTCCAGTCTTCAGTTCCTTCCTTCAGGTCCTGTTTTCAATGGTTTTCTTCAAGCCCTGTCTTTGGAAAACTTCCCGTCAGCCTTCTGCTGAAATTTCAGGGCATCCACTATGAACCGTTCATGGGTTCCCTTACCGATCAGACCCGCCTCGTCAGATACTTCCACGGAAAAGGTGAGTCTTTTTCTGTCAATGCCGGTAAGCGAAACCCTGCAGCGTACCACTGCTCCGAGAGGTGTCGCGGATACATGATCCATATTCAGCTTTGTTCCCACGCTGGTAAAACCCGGCTCCAGCCTGTCCTCAAGAAGGGCCACGGCCGTCTTCTCCACCAGGAGCAGCATGGCCGGCGTGCCGTAAACCATCAGGCTGCCGCTGCCTAACGTCCTGGCGGCATTGGCCTCTGTCACCCTGTCTTCCATAGTAAATGTGATACCGGTCTCCAAACCCTGATCTATTCTTGTCATATGTTTCCTTTCACCTGACGCTGCCGGTCTGCAGCCATCCTGAAAACGGCCGGACCTGGCCGTCGTTTCTATGTTTATCAAGTCCTTTGAAAAACTATAATCTATTTCCCATAGAAAATCAAGGACAGGCGGAGCATTTAACGCAGGACAAGGTCGCTGTCCATTTCCTTTGACTGGAAACTGTCTGTACAGATGCTCCTCTGTCCCTGAAAACCGCTTTATTTGTGATTCTTTCATGCATAGAGCCTAACCATTGAACCATCCTTTTGTGGAAATTGACGGTTTCGTTTTATTGGAAATAATGCTATAATAAATTTTATCGTGAGATTACTGCGTGTAAAATCTACAGAAAAGAGGAAGTATTTTATGAGTGAAACTATGGCAGATTTTGAGAAAGAGATTGAAGCGTCCTTCCGTCCGATTAAAGAAGGCGATGTTGTAGATGGTGTTGTTACCGCCGTTGATGATGAGGCAGCCTGGCTCGACATCAATTATCATGCACAGGGTGTGGTAAAGAAAGCGAACTTCAGCGATGATCCTGCATTTAACATGCAGAGCGTGAAGGTTGGCGACAGCCTCAAGGCAACTGTTATTGCTGCAGATGACGGCGAGGGTAATGTAGCCCTTTCCGTAAAGGATGCTGCAAAGGCACTGGCATGGGAGACTGTTCAGAAGTATCTTGATGAGGGAACAGTGATTCCGGTCAAGATCGGCGGTATTGTCAACAAGGGTGTTATTGCCTATGTGGAAGGCCTGCGCGGCTTTATCCCCGCTTCTCACCTGGCCATCGGCTATGTGGAAGATACCAACGAGTACCTTGGCAAGGACGTTGAGGCAAAGGTGATCACTGTTGATCAGGCCAAGAACCGTCTTGTCCTCTCCGTGAAGGAAGTCCTCTTCCAGAAGCGCCGTGAAGAGCGTGAAGCCAAGATCAATGCAGTTGCACCAGGTTCCATCCTTGAGGGCAAGGTAGATACTCTTAAGCCCTACGGTGCATTTATTGATTTAGGTGACGGTGTTTCCGGCCTTGTTCACATTTCCCAGATCGCTCACAAGAGGATCGAGGCTCCCGGCGAAGTCCTGAAAGAGGGCCAGGAAGTGAAGGTGAAGGTTCTCAAGGTTACAGACGGAAAGATTTCTCTCAGCATCAAGCAGGCTGATGAGAATGCTTCTTCTGAGCGTCCGCAGCGCGGTGACCGTGCTCCCCGCAGAAGAGACAACAATGGACCGACCAGCTACAAAGAGGAAGGTAATGCTACCACAGGTCTTGGTGCTCTCTTAAAGGACATTAAGCTTTAATCAGCATTGATTCACAGACATAATAAAAGGACTGCAGTTCTGCAGTCCTTTTTTCATGTCTGTTTTTGTCTTCGATAAGTCCCGCATATGTCGACAGATTTCGTCCATTTCCAAGCGACAGAGTTCTCAATCCAGACTTTTCAGTATTTCAATCGTTCGCTCGAGTCCTTCTTTGATGTCATAGGCTGCCTTCCAGCCCAGTTTATTGATCTTGGCACTGTCCAGCCGGGCCTTGGTGGCTTTGCTGAAGCCTGCTGCCTCCACGGCGTCAGGCAGTTCAAAAACTACTTTTCTGCCGGCCTGATCCGCGATAATGCCGGCCAGGTCCTTGAGCATGATATCCGATGCGTCATCGGAGATATTGTAGGCTTCCCCGCACTCTCCCATCAGCAGTACCGCCATCAGGCCGGTCACCGCATCAATGATATAGGTATAGGAATAGTACTGAGTACCCTCACTCTTAAGAACAATGTCCTCCCCAGCGATCCCTTTTCGGATAAACTGTGAGATGGCCTTGGTGTCAGACATCAGCATGGTGGGCCCGTAAGACCGGGTCAGCCGGGGAATGACCACATCAAGTCCCTTCTGTCGGATGTAGGCCTGACAGAGAGCCTCTCCGCAGCGCTTGCTTTCCGGATAACCTGCTCTCATGGTGTTGGAATTAATGTATCCGCAATAGTCCTCATCAAACTTTTCCACATCTCCGCGGTTCTCCCCGTAGATCTCATTGGAGGAGGCGAAGGCCATCCTCTCTGCCTGATGGTCCACCGCAAAGTCCAGCATATTATAGGTCCCGATAATATTGGTGGTCACAGTGCCGATGGGGTCCGTCGCATAGGCGACCGGGTGCGTGTTGCTGGCCAGGTGCAGAACAAAATCCACCTTCCCGATATCCTCTCGAATCAATGGCTTATTGATGTCCGCAGCGATAAAGCAGAAGAGGTCGCTGTCCAGGCAGTAACCGAACCGGTCTTTGGCCTTCTGGGCATTTCTTCCCAGGGCATAGACCTTGCAATTCATCCCCTGGGAAATGTTGCGTTCCATAATAAGATCGATAAAGCAGCTGCCCACCAGACCGGTGGCTCCGGAAATCAGCACGGACTTGTCCTGCAGCCGCTCCCAGGGGAGATCAAGGGCTGCTGCCTTCTTGATGTCTTCTATATACAAGCTGTTTTCATATACTTTCATATCCACTGCCCTGTCTTTTTTATTTCAGCCAATTATCTTTGTCGGAATTCAGGTATGCCTTGAACATCTCCAGGTCATCTTTGGTGGTCAGTTTAATATTCTTATCAGAACCTGCTGCAAAATACAGCCTTTCTCCCAGTTCCACCATCATGGTGTTGGTGTAGGAGGAACCATAGATTCCGATCTCTTTCTCAAAGGCCTCATGGTAGGCCCAGTCCAGCTTGCCGAACTTGTAAGCCTGAGGGGTGGCTACCCGGCGGAGTGTCTCCCTTGGGATATACTGTACTGTGGAGATCTCGTCGTCGATGACGAAAATCTGCTCATTGTAGGGCATGGAAGTGACGGCATTGCCATATTTGTTGCATTTCACAATCAGGTCAGAGAGTACCGTCTCGTCCACCAGCGGTCTGATTCCGTCATGGATGATGATAATATCATCGTCATCACATTTCCCTTCAAGATTGAACACACCGTTGCGGATGGATTCCTGACCGGTGCTTCCTCCGTTGACGATCCATTTCAGCTTGGTGATGTTAAACTGCTTGGCATAGGCCCATACGATATCGTGCCATCCTTCAATGCACACCACTTCAATGGCGTCGATCTGCGGATGCTTCTGAAATCCTTCAAGGGTGTAAATTAATACCGGTTTGTCATAGACATTGATAAACTGTTTCGGGATATCCTGCCCCATACGATGGCCGGAACCGCCGGCAATGATAATTGCTATATTCATGATTCAACCTCCTGTGACTTTACTGGTTATTTGTAGATTTAGTGTTTATTTTGTTGATTTTAATATACCATCATCAGCCCGTCTTCGCAACTTCAGTGTCCATGAATCCAGGCCGCAGGAATTCAATACTGCAGATATAAAAGATTCAGAAAGCGGATTGCCGAAGGGCTGCGAAAGACTTCTCTTCTCACCCTCTCCGCCTCTTCTTTGCCGGCCTTTTCTTCGCTGAGCCTCACCAGCCAGATTGCTTCCAGCAGAATCTGATGGTCAGGACCGTCCACCTCCTGGCCGGGTCCGCAGTGATCCATCAGGAAAAGTGCCCGGTCAATCACAAGGTCATCATAGTCCAGATCCCGGAGCATGACTTCTGCTTTCCCGGCCTTTTCCGTCTTCCCGTCCTCTCCCTGATTGGTTTCCCGGCGGGACTCATCCCCCAGACTGCAAAGAATCGCTGCCGTACTGAGAGCGGCCATGGCTGTCTCATCCAGCTTTTCCCGCCGGCCGATCATCTTTGCGAATTCGACTACTTGCAGAAAATGCCGGACCTGATCAGGTCTTCCTCTGAGCTGTTCCATCATTTTCTCCATCAAAAGATCCTCTTTATCAAGGGGTCCATCGGACTCCATGTCCTCTGTCTTCTCTTCGGTTTCCCCCTCCAGTTCCTCCAGCAGAACGTCCCGCATTAATGTCCTGGGAAACATGGCTTCCGTCCACAGGAAAAAATTCAGGGAAGCCTGGGCTGCCATAATATCGATTCCAGTCACTGTGGCGGCTCCCTGCTGTCGGCACCGGTGGAGAAAAGCTGTGTCAGGCCGTCCCAGCACCAGATCCCCCACCACCATATTCCCTGTAATCTGACCATAATCAAGGTCGGGCAGGTCCGCTTCCGTTTTTCCCAAGGGGGTGCAGTTAATCAGTGCATCTGTCCCCGGGGGAATCTGGGCCTTTCCTTCCCATGGCTGTGCATAGACCGCAGCGTCGGTCTGGCTGGCTGTCATCCAGGCGATTTTCTCTCCTTCTTCTTTGTTCCTGCAGAGAATGACAATCTTTTCTGCCCCGGACAGGGCGCATTCCACGGCAGCTGCCCTGGCGGTCCTGCCGCTTCCCAGCAGGCACAGATTCTTTCCCTGGACAGAGAAACCAGTTTCCATGAGACAGGATACCAGTCCCTTGCCGATGGAATTCTCCCCGATCAGCATACCGTCCTGGACCCGGACAGAATTCACCTCGCCGATGATCGAGGCTGCCGGGGACATCATGTCCAGATAGGGCAGAATCTCTTTGCTGCATGGGCCGTCCAGGTTAAATCCCTTCATGTGGAAGACCTCTGCCGCCTGCAGAACTTCCTTCATCTTCCCCTTCTCCACAGAAATATTGGCGAAGCGGTAATCAAGACCTGCCTCTTTGAAACCGGCCTCCATCATAGCGCCAATCAGTCTGCCTGCCTCACTGCTCCCAAACAGGGCAATTAATCCTGTATCCTGGTGTGATTTCATCCAACTACCTCCCACTGCCGATCTGAAAAAAACGATTTTGGCCTTTGCCTACTAATATAGCACAAAGAGGCCCGGGCAGGGGTCAAATGATAATTTTTCTTACCATTTACTTCACATTCGAAATAAAGAGTGTTATAATGGAAACGCTTTTTTTGAACACCCACTGGCTCAATAAATATATTCAGCCAGTTAGAATGGAGGATATCATGAAAGACTTAGTGGAAATCAGATGGCACGGCCGTGGAGGTCAGGGTGCAAAGACCGCAGCCCTTCTCCTGGCGGATGTCGCTTTCAACACCGGTCTCTATGTTCAGGGCTTTCCCGAGTACGGTCCGGAGCGGATGGGCGCACCAATCACCGCCTACAATCGTCTCAGTGCAAACAAGATCCGTGTTCATTCCAACATTTATGATCCGGACTATGTGGTTGTCGTGGACGAGACTCTTCTTGAATCTGTGGATGTGACCAAGGGTCTGAAGGAGGACGGTGCGATTATTATCAACACCAGTCAAAGGAAGGACAGCCTTCTCCCCCTGCTCAACGGTTACAAGGGCAATGTCTATACCATTGACGCCCGCAAGATTTCCATCACAGCTCTGGGAAAATATTTCCCGAATTCACCCATGCTTGCGGCCATTGTCAAGGTTTCCGGAATCATGGACGATGAGACATTCCTGGAAGAGATGCGTAAGTCCTATGCCCATAAATTCGCTTCCAAACCCGAGGTCATCGAAGGAAACATGATGGCTCTCTCCCTGGCTCTAGAGGAGGTAAAATAAATGGCTTCAGATATCAGCAAGCTTGGTCTTGACGTCAAGTGGCAGGACCTGACCCTGGGTTGTACCATCGTGGGCAGTTCCACCGCAGAGGAATTCAACACAGGTGAGTGGCGCGTCGACACGCCCAAGTTCCTCAAAGATAAATGTAAACAGTGTCTTCTCTGTGCACCGGCCTGTCCGGACAGCGCCATTCCCGTTGTGAACGGCCGCCGGCTGGACTTTGATCTGGACCACTGCAAAGGCTGTGGTATCTGCGAGAAGGCATGTCCTTTTGACGCGATTCTGATGTTTAAGGGGGTAAAATAACATGGCTATCAAAGAAAGACTGTCCGGAAATGAAGCAGTGGCTATCGCCATGCGTCAGATCAATCCTGACGTAATGCCTGCTTACCCGATCACTCCTTCCACGGAGATCCCCCAGTACTTCACTTCCTTCGTATCCAACGGCCAGGTGGACACCGTTTTCATTCCTGTGGAGAGTGAGCACAGTGCCATGAGTGCCTGCATCGGATCCGAGGCGGCCGGTGCCCGCACCATCACAGCCACCTCTTCCTGCGGTCTTGCCCTTATGTGGGAAGTATTGAATGTAGCTGCATCAGACCGTCTGCCCATCTGTCTCTCTCTGGTGTGCCGGGCCCTGTCCGGACCGATCAACATCAACTGTGATCACTCCGATGCCATGGGAGCCCGCAACACAGGTTGGATTCAGCTTTTTGCAGAGAACAATCAGGAGGCCTACGACAACATGATCCAGGCTTACCGGATTGCGGAACATAAAGACGTGATGCTGCCCATCATGGTCTGTCAGGATGGTTTCATCACCAGCCATGCAGTGGAAAATATTGAGCTGCTGGAGGATGACGTAGTCAAGAATTTTGTCGGCGATTATAATCCGGATCACTATCTGCTCAAAGATGATGAGTCCATCGCCTACGGTCCCTATGCCGTCACCAACTATGTGATGGAGGCCCGCAGAGCCCAGTTGGAGGGCCTTCGCAACGCCAGGAAAGTCACCCTGGAGGTTGCCAAAGAGTTTGAGGCCATCTCAGGCCGGTCCTACGGCTTTTTCGAGGAGTACCGCCTGGAGGACGCTGACTTTGCTATGGTAATCATCGGGTCCGCCGCCGGTACGGCCAAGGATGCCGTGGATGCTCTGCGTGACCAGGGAGTCAAGGCCGGTATTCTCAAGATCCGCCTCTTCCGCCCCTTCCCTTCAGAGGAGATCGCGGAAGCTCTGAAAAATGTAAAGTTCCTGGCCATCATGGACCGATGTGAGGATTTCAACGGTAACTGCGGCCCCCTTGGTGCAGAAGTCCGTACTGCCCTCTATAACAAAAACCTGCATCCGGCAGTCATCAATTACTGCTATGGTCTTGGCGGCCGTGACGTAACTGTAGAGAGTCTCACTTCTGTCTTCCGGGACCTGCAGAAAATCCAGGAAACCGGTGACAACGGTGACTTCTACCGTTATCTGTCCGTGAGAGAGTAAGGAGGGTCAATCATCATGGCATATAATCTGAAACAGACTTTAAATAAAGAAGAGCGTTTTTCCGCCGGTCACAGAATGTGTTCCGGATGCGGTGCGACCATCGGTGTCAGAAACGTCCTGCGCGGACTCCACGAGGGAGATGAGGCTGTCATTACCTGTGCTACCAGCTGTCTGGAAGTATCCTCCTTCATGTACCCCTACACTGCCTGGAAGGATTCTTTCATCCATGACGCTTTCGAGAATGCCGGCGCCACCTGCTCTGGTGTCGAGGCTGCCTACAAGGCACTCCGGCGAAAGGGAAAAGTTAAGAAAACGCACAAGTTTATCGCCTTCGGCGGAGACGGCGGCACCTATGATATCGGCTTCCAGTCCCTGTCCGGAGCTATGGAAAGAAATCATGATATGGTTTATGTCTGCTATGACAATGAGGCCTACATGAACACCGGCATCCAGCGGTCCTCCGCCACACCCATGTATGCGGACACCACCACTACACCAGTAGGTTCCGCCTCTGAGGGAAAGAGCCAGAATCGGAAAGACCTGGCCCAGGTCATCGCCGCCCACAACATTCCTTATGTGGCCCAGACGACCTTTGTGAAGAATTTCCGTGACCTGCACACCAAGTCTGAGAAGGCCATCTATACACCCGGTGCAGCATTTCTCAATGTGCTGGCTCCCTGTCCGAGGGGCTGGCGCTACAATACAGCGGACATCCTTGAGATCTGTCAGCTGGCTGTGGACACCTGTTTCTGGCCGCTGTTCGAGGTCATTGACGGTGAGTGGATCGTCAACTACACCCCGAAAAAGAAGCTGCCCATTGAAGACTTCTTAAAACCCCAGGGCCGGTTCAAACATCTCTTTAAGCCCGGTAAGGAAGATCTGATCGCCGACATCCAGGCAGAGGTTGACCGCCGCTGGGATGAGCTTTTAAAGAAGGCAAGATAAAGCAGTCTCATCGTATAAAAAATCGTACAAAAAAGACAGTTCGTAAAAACACAAAATCGCCGCAAAGGAAACAGACGCTTCCTTTACGGCGATTCTTTTTTATAGAAATCTGATCTTAAAAATCCCATCTGCAGATCTGATCGTCAGATCTCTTTTTCCCGGTATTGCTCCCGATCATTTGACCGTCGTATAGACGGAAATGTTCTTCTGATCGTCTGCCTCACTGCTGATATACTCATTGGTGCAGGCAGCGTCAGTATAGAGATACCTGTAGCCGCTATAGGGGTAGAATATAATCATATTTCCCTTTTCAGCCAGCTGAGTGTAGACCTTCTCCCGGGGAGTTCCGGGATCTGCTGTCAGTGTGAAAGACCGCTCATTCTTTCCGGAGATAACATCAGTGACAGAAGCATCAGCCACATAAGCCTCTCCACCGTATGTGAAGATGGAGGAGGAAAGATTCATCTTATTTCCATCCTTGAGCTCTATGAGGGTCTCCACGGACTGGGCCTCATTGGTCTCGACATCAAAGACATAATTGACAATCATTGTCTTGATATCGTTTTTGGAATAGCCGAAATTGTCAAAGTAATCCGCATCCACTTCCGTCAGATCGGAGAGGACAGCCGTCACGGTAATCTTGCCGTCTGCCGATTCATCGGAAGAGAAAGTCTCTTTTCCTGTTGGGCTGAATCCGGCAGCAGTGGGGTTATGCAGAACAAAATCATCGTAGGCTCCCTCCATGAAAAGATATCGGAATCCTTTTTTCTGTATTTTATCGTAGCCGTAAACATCCCCCATCTTATCGTCCTGTACCCGGACCATATTGACGTCTTCCTGCACCAGCTGATCCTTGCTTACGAAGCAATCCACTTCCTCCTTGCTCTCATCAGCAAGCCAGTTCGTGGTATGGATGGCATAGTGGTCATATTTCTGGCAAAGTTCATTTCTGTCATTGGCTTTCTGTAATTCTCCCACCGTCACAGAGCCAATCTCCTGATCTTGGTCCACAGCAGCCGCGGCAGCATGAAACGGGGATCCAAAAAGAATACCGGCTGTCAAAACCAGACAGACAGATAATAACAGAGACATGATTGCGCCTTGTTTCGTCTTCATTTTCTAATACTCCTCCTTTGCATAGTTTCCTTCCCTCTGGTGGGCAGTACTGCCCACCTGATCATGGAAAAAATATGCCTGAATGATAAAATTTCTTTTCCTGTTATCATACCATATTCCAGGAACAGGGTCAAAAACTCTGCTGGAATTCAAGGTCCAAAATTTAGGGAAAGTTCCTCTCTCCTCTATCCATCCTGCCCGCCGCCGGCCATACCCCTAATATAGGATTCATACTCCATAAGATATCTGCGTATAGTCCGGTTTCTCTCTTCCTCCAGGTTTTTTCTCAGATAGTGGAACTCTTCCTCCTGTTCCAGTTTGAGATAAAAGTCAAGATCCACCTTTGCTTTTTCAGGACGACTGTTCATCCAGAATCTTGTGCTCCTGACATGTAGTTTCACCGTCCCGATCCTGGCGGACAAAGCGGGAATCACCATATAATACAAACGGTCATCCTCAAAGGAAATATAGCCCAGCTCAATACCGTGCCTGTCACTGACCTGGATGCGGTTATCCTGAAGGGCTGTGGGATAAAGAACCTCCCCCGCCTCCAGGTCCATGGCTGCATCAAAAGCCTGGCCTGCCCCCCGAACTCCCACCGAGGCAGGAAACCGGAAAATGCTTCTTCCCTCAGAGTCCGTATCTTCAATCCGGTAAGTCTTGTGAAGGCTGTCGGAAGGGTCGATAAACTGCTGGACCAGCAGGTGAAAAATCCTGGCCTTATAAACTGCCTGCTGGGAAGACAGGCCATACTCATCCACATTGAAAATGCCGTATTTCCGCTCAATCTCCTCCAGCCGGTCACTGCAGAGCTGATTGAGGCTCAGCAGCAGATGCTTAAAGTCTTCCCGCTCCGCGTCCCAGAAGTACTTGCCTCTGGCAATCTTGTATCCGTCCAGGCGATAATCCTCATAGAAGGCTCGGGACAGATAGATATCCCGGTCGCAAAAAGCATATTCATTCTGCGGAAAATCCCAGATCTTCCCTTCCTGTCCCTCTCTGCCGGACCCGTCGGCCGATCTTCCTGCCGTCATGTGTCTGGTGATCACATGATAGGCTTCATTGATCAGCTGCGCCTTGACCAGGAGTCGGGGATCGTCCCCGGAAGCATCCGGATGGTACTGCTGCATGAGGCTCCGGTATCTTTTTTTTACATAGCTGCTGTCGTCATCGTCATCCACCCCCAGCAGCTGACATGCCTTCCAGTAATCCATCCATCTCACCCCCTGCCTTTGGCTGCAGTGCCATCCTCATGGATTCATTTTGTGTGATAAGCTCATTTTACAAAAATCATCATGCCGCAAAGCAGCATGATGATTTACTGTCATATCGTCATATAGGTTTATCAATCCGGCAGGAATATATCCGTACTCTGCCTCTTATTTTGCCACAATATTTACGATCTTATTGGGCACATAGATTTCCTTGCGGATCGGCTTATCTCCGATTGCCTTGGCAATCCGGGGATCCGCCTTGGCAGTGGCAAGGGCAGTCTCTTTATCACAGTCACGGGGGATCGTGATGGTCCCTTTGACTCTTCCATTCACCTGAACGCCGATCTCCACTGTCGCCTCTACTGTCTTAGCCTCATCATAGACAGGCCATGCGGATGTGGAGAGCAGTCCCTGGCCGCCAATGTCCTCCCAGACTTCCTCTGCAAGATGCGGAGCAAAAGGACAGAGCAGCTTCAGGAAAATGCCCAGATTCTCTTTGGAGATATGTCCCTCACTGCTGATTTCATTGAGCAGAGCCATGAGACTGGCGATGGCTGTGTTGAACTTCAGAGTCTCTATATCATTGCCGACCTTCTTGATGGTCTGATGAATCTTTGTCTCCAGAGATGGGGAGGCTGCTTCCTCCGTGATGATCTCTGTCAGAGCGGCCACCCTCTCGAGGAACCGCTTGCAGCCTTTGACAGAACTGTCGTTCCAGGGTGTAGCCACACCGGAATCACCCATGAAGAGCACATAGGTCCTCAGGGTATCGGCACCGTAGTCATCCACGATATCCAGGGGATCGATAACATTTCCTTTGGACTTACTCATCTTATCTCCATCCGGACCGAGAATCAATCCCTGAGCCGTCCTCTTGGCATAGGGCTCCGGTGTGTTTACCTCGCCCAGGTCATAGAGGAATCTGTGCCAGAATCTGGAGTAAATCATATGGCGGGTTACATGCTCCATGCCGCCGTTGTACCAATCCACCGGCATCCAGTAGTCGATCTTCTTCCTGTCGGCAAAGCACTTGTCATTGCGGGGATCCACATAGCGCAGATAGTACCAGGATGAACCTGCCCACTGGGGCATGGTATCTGTCTCTCTCCTGGCGTCACGTCCGCACTTGGGACAACTGCAGTGTACGAAGGAATCAATCCTGGCCAGCGGTGACTCACCGCCCTGACCAGGTTCAAAATCATCCATGGGCGGCAGTCTCAGCGGAAGCTCCTCATAGGGAACAGCCACGTCGCCGCAGTAATCACAGTGTACAATGGGAATCGGCTCGCCCCAATATCTCTGACGGTTAAAGGCCCAGTCTTTCATCTTGTACTGAACGCCGGCCCTTCCGATGCCTTCCTTTTCCAGTTCCTCGATCATTCTGGCAATGGAATCCTTCTTATTATCATAGCCGTTGAGGAAGCCGGAGTTCACCATCTCGCCGTCGCCGGTGTAGGCGCATTCTTCGATGTTGCCGCCCTTGATGACCTCGATGATGTCAATGCCAAAGGTTTTGGCAAAATCATAGTCTCTCTGATCATGGCCCGGCACAGCCATAATGGCGCCGGTACCATAGCCCATCATGACATAGTCCGCAATGAAGATTGGGATTTCCTTCCCGTTGACCGGATTAATCGCTGTGAGACCTTCAATCTTCACACCGGTCTTATCTTTCACAAGCTGTGTTCTCTCAAACTCTGTCTTCTTGGCACACTCAGTCCTGTAGGCCTCAATAGCTCCCATATTGCCGACTCTGCTGCTGTATTTATCAATCAGAGGATGCTCCGGTGCAATGACCATGAAGGTTACACCGAACAGGGTGTCAGGTCTGGTGGTATAGATCTCAAGCTTCTCCTCAATGCCTTTGACGGAGAAATCCACAAAAGCTCCTGTGGACTTTCCGATCCAGTTGATCTGCTGCTGCTTGATATTATCCGGATAATCCACAGTCTCGAGACCTTCCAGCAACTTGTCCGCGTAAGCTGTGATCCTCAGATACCAGACATCCTTTGACTTCTGTACCACATCGCTGTGACAGATGTCACATTTTCCGCCCTGGCTGTCCTCGTTGGAGAGTACAACCTTACAGGAAGGACAGTAGTTCACCCAGGCCTTGTCCCTGTAAACCAGTCCTTTCTCAAACATTTTCAGGAAGATCCACTGGGTCCATTTGTAGAAATCCTCCTGGGTCGTATCGATGACACGGTCGTAGTCGAAAGAGAATCCCACTTTTTTCAGCTGCATCGTGAACTTTTCAATATTTCTGTCCGTGATCACCCTGGGATGGGTGTTGGTCTTGATGGCGTAATTCTCCGTCGGAAGGCCGTAGGCATCAAAGCCGATGGGGAATAATACATTATAGCCTTCCATACGTCTCTTTCTGGAAACTACCTCAATACTGGAATAGGCTTTGATATGACCCACATGCATTCCTGCGCCGCTGGGATATGGAAACTCCACCAGGCCGTAAAACTTTGGCTTTGGTGAGTCGTCGATCGCTTTGAAGATCCCCTCTTCTTCCCAGCGTTTCTGCCATTTAGGTTCTATCTTTTTGAAATGGTGTCTCATAATTTCCTTCCTTTCTTCCAATGAGGTATTACTGTATAACGGAATAACTACTATGTCAGAAATCCCGGGGAGATACTCCAAACAACATCAAAGGGGAAATCTGAATAGTACCCTCAAAATTATAGTCTACAGGAAAGGCCCTTTCTTGTCAATTTTTTAAAGGCCTTTAGCGGGCAGAACTCTGATTTTAAAAACTTTTATGGTGATCAGCTTAGTAGCCGGATCCCTCACTGCCACTTTGACCGGATAGATTCCGGGGACTGAAGTGTCCACCTTCCCTTCCCATCTTGCGCCGGCGGCAAGAACAGCAGGCCTGGTAAATGCTGACCTGAATTCCAGCGCCGAAATGAGGTCAAAAGCCGTGCCTTGCGGCACCCCATGGCTGTAGGCCTTTTTGAGGGTGATGCTGACCTTGTAGGGATTGGATTTGTCCGGGTCCGTCGGATCCCAGCCGGTTTTTTTCCTGGTGGAGACGATCAGTCTTTTCTCAGACGGCGGTGTCAGCCTTTTCTTCTCTCCGATCACGACTCTGGTTCCCACTGGACAATGGGTGTAGATCCATCTGGCATCTGCCACAGAAAGACGGATGCATCCGTGGGATGCCTGCCTGCCCAGCTTGTTGAACTCCCTGGTCTGCATGGATCTTTTTGAGATCCTGGTATAGGGGACAGAGTGGAACAGGTAGGGGCCGTGAATTCTGGTACAATATTGGCCGTAAACCCCATGGTAGAGGGCATGCCACCTCATCTTACTCTGGGTCCGGTAACTCCCCTTGATGGTACTGTAATGCTTTCCGGTGGAACAGTACATGGATTTCACCAGTTTTTTTCTGCCGTCCACCACATTGACCAGATTCATCTTACGGTTGACATAGATCGTGTAAGATCTTCTGGCAGATACATGCCCCGGAAAAACAAGCATCGCCAACAGCAGTGAAATCAGCGCTGCTTTCCAGGGGATCATCCTGATCTTAGCAGTTTTTTGATTCATATCTTCTCCTTTCTTCTCTTCGGCTGCCCCACTGGGGTACGGCCAAAAAGAAACTCCATAATACTCCATTATTATTATATAATCTTTCCCCCTTTTGTAAAGCATTTTATTGCAAAAATAGATGTTATATGGTACAATAACATAACTGATTTCGCCCTGGATTAGGAGGAATAACCATGATAGAATTTGCGCATTTTAACTTTAATGTATTGGATCTGGAAAAGAGCCTTGCTTTCTATAAGGAAGCCATCGGCCTTGATGTGGTTCGTGAAAAAGTTGCTTCCGACGGAAGCTACAAGCTTGTTTATCTTGGAGACCATCGTACTGGTTTCCAGCTTGAACTGACCTGGATGCGTGACCAGAAGGAACCCTACAATCTTGGAGACGAAGAATTCCACCTGGCTTTTGCCACAGATGAGATGGATCGTTTCCATAAAAAGCACCAGGAAATGGGCTGTATTTGTTTTGAGAACCCATCCATGGGCGTCTATTTTATCAATGATCCCGATGGATACTGGATCGAGATTGTGCCCGCCCGCTGACAGGCTGATTTGTCGTCCTGTCGCTTTACCCATTTCAGAGGGGTATATTCATGTTATATAATAAATCATCAATACAGGAAAATAGAACAGAAATCCACTCCAGGACAAAGAGACGAGGGACTTCCATCGCGATGTGGATTCTCAGAATGATACTGCTGATTATACTGACTCTTGCTGTTGCCACCTCAGGCCTGCTCTATGGATCTGTCACAGGTATTTTTGCCAGTGTTCCCAAGGATTTTAATCTGAAGCCGGCATCCTCGGCCACCATCATCTACGATGACCAGGGGCGGGAGATCCAGAAGCTTTCAGATTATGCTTCCAACCGGATCATCGTCGATAAAAACAATATTCCGGATAATCTGAAATACGCCTTTGTGGCCATTGAGGACGAACGGTTTTACGAGCACAGCGGTGTCGATTTCAAGGGAATCATCAGAGCCCTCTGGACAGATCTCCAGTCAGGCTCTGCCTCCCAGGGAGCCAGCACCATTACCCAGCAGCTGATCAAAAACAATGTTTTTGACACCGGTGGTGAGAGCACGCTGCTGGCCAAAATCCATCGTAAGATTCAGGAGATCTACATGGCCATCCAGGTCGAGAAGAACACTTCGAAAGATGAGATTATGACAGACTACCTGAACACCATCAACCTTGGCAAAGGCTGTCTGGGTGTTCAGTCCGCATCCACCTATTATTTCGGCAAAGATGTAAAGAATCTCACCCTCTCAGAATGTGCGGTCCTGGCCGGTATCACAAAGAACCCTTCAGCCCTGAATCCTGTGGATTATGCCAGCGCCAACAACGACAGACGAAAGCTGGTCCTGGACAAAATGTATGAGCTCAAATATATCAGTAAGGAAGATTATCAGACTGCCCTTGCTGATGACGTTTATTCCAGGATCAACACCAATGTCACCCAGAAGAAGCCGGCGTCTGTTTACACCTATTTCACAGATGCCCTGATTACCACCATTGTTGCTGACCTTCAGGAACAGAAGGGCTATACCCAGGAACAAGCTTACAATGCGGTATACCGCGGCGGTCTTCGGATTCATTCCACCCAGAATGTCAACCTTCAGGCCGTGACTGATAAAATCGTCAATAATAAGGATAATTACCCCGTCGACACAGAGTACTCTCTCGAGTACAGTCTTCAGATGACCGGGCCGGACGGGAATACCTACAATTATAATGAGTTGGATGTCAGGGATTATTACCGGAATAAAAAGGATGGGGACAAGGAATACCAGACCCTCTATGAGTCTAAGGATAAGATGAAAAAGGCGGTCCAGGAATTCCGGGATTATCTTGTCAGCCAGAACTATACATCGGTCTCAGAGACAATTCATTATTCTCTTGAGCCGCAGCTCTCCTTCACCTTGATCGACCAGGCTACCGGCCAGGTGAAAGTTCTGGTGGGGGGCCGCGGAAAAAAATCCGATGACCTGGCTCTCAACCGTGCCATAGACGTGACGCGGCAGCCCGGCTCCACTTTCAAGATTCTTTCAACCTATGCACCCGGTCTTGATACCGGAGGAATGACACTGGCCACAGTATTTGACGATGCACCGTTCAAGTACAAAAACGGGACCAAAGTAAATAACTTTGAAAAGGATATTTACGGCGGACTGACCACAGTCCGTGATGCCATCGCCCAGTCCAACAACATTGTGGCTGTCAAGGCCATTACCCAGCTGACTCCCAAGGCCGGCTATGACTTCCTGTTGAAACTCGGTTTTACAACCCTGGTTGAACACAGAGTCAATGAAAACGGTGAAGAGGAATCCGATATCCAGCAGGCTCTCGCTCTGGGTGGTATCACTGACGGCGTCACGAACCTGGAGCTGACGGCAGCATATGCGGCAATTGCCAATAAAGGTTATTACAATAAACCTGTTCTCTATACTCAAGTTACCGACGCCAGCGGCAATGTGCTTCTGCAAAACGAGAACGCCCCTGCCCAGGTCATGAAAGAAAGCACCGCCTGGCTTCTGACCAGCGCAATGGAAGACGTCATTGACCATGGTACCGGCGAAGAAGCTCAGCTGAAGTCCAAGATGGCGGTGGCCGGAAAGACCGGTACCACCTCTAACAACTATGATTACTGGTTCTGCGGCTTCACTCCTTACTATACCGCTTCTGTCTGGACCGGCTATGATTATTTCAAATCATTTGATAATGAAAAGGATTATCATAAGACGATCTGGAAAAAGATCATGGATAAGATCATTAAAGAAGACAAGGAGAAAGTAAGAGATTTCGACGCCTGCCCGGATATCGAGCAAGAGACCATCTGTATTAAATCCGGAAAAAAAGTGTTGGCAGATGTCTGTACTGAGGACCCGGAAAAATCCATGGCCAGGGATGAGTACTTCGCCGCGGGTACTGCTCCGCAGGATAATTGCGATGCTCACATCCGCCTGACTATGTGTGCCGCCACTCATCATGTGGCTGGAAAATACTGTCCCGGAAAGCAGCTTTACTCCAAAGTTTACCGGATCAGGCCTGACAAAGCCAGCGGAAAGACTGCTGATTCCAATTATACCCTCTCCTTTGATCCTGAAGACTATTATTGTACTCTCCACACTTACAAGTGGGTACAGGAGCAGAAAAAGAAAGAGGAAGAAAGGAAGAAAAAGGAAGAGGAACAGAAAAGGCTCGAGGAACTGCAGCGACAGCAGGAAGAGCGGGAGAGACAACAGATGGAACAGGAGCGGAATAAACAGGATGTCCAGCAGGAAACCTTCGGCAATTAATAAACCTGTTATACACAAAAGCCGTTCTTCCACCAGGAAGAACGGCTTTTGTTCACTAAAACAGAGCTGTCGTATTAAAACGGATCAGAAACTTGAGGATAAGGCAGCCGCTTTAATGCGGCTGCCCCTGTTTTTAATAATCTACTTCCACCAGACTCAGCCCCTGGGCGGGTGCTGTCGGCCCTGCCAGGGGTCTGCTTTTTGCCTCCAGGATCTCCTTTACGTCCTCAGGCGTTATACTTCCCCTTCCAACCTGCAGCAGGGTTCCCGTCATGATCCTCACCATGTACTGAAGGAAACCGGTGCCATGGTATTCCAGAATAATATAGCCGCCCTTCCTTCGAATATCAATCCTGTCCACAATCCTTATGGTGGATTTTTTCATCCTGGGGTTCCCACAGAAACTTTTATAATCATGTTTGCCCGTCAGGTAGGACGCCGCCTTTCTCATGGCTTCCAGATCCGGTTCAAAATCCAGAACATTGACATATTTTCTGTCAAAGACCGGCTTTCCGAAGCCGGCATAGCAGGTGTAGCGGTAGAGCTTTCCCACTGCCTTGTACCGGGCATGGAAACGGTCCGATGCGATCCGAACTTCCTTGACACAAATATCCTGAGGAAGATAGTGATTCATATAATCCCTGATCTCCTCAGGACTTTTTTCCGTCTCCATAAAGGCATTGGCTGTCATGGCCAGGGCATGAACGCCTCCATCCGTACGGCCGGCACCAATCACTTCTGTGGGCTCCCCGCACATCTCCGAGAGAACATGCTCCAGCTTTCCCTGAATCGTATCTTTATTGGGCTGCCTTTCCCAGCCATAGTACCTTCCCCCATCATAACTGATGATCATCTTGTAATTCTTTTTCATTTTGGCCGCCATCCCTGTATTTTTAGATTATTACAATTTTTTTACTATTATTGAGACTTTATTTTATCATAATATTTAGATTAAAGCAAAAATGAAAGGAAATTCCTTTCAAATATCTTACATTGTTTTTGAAAATAGAAAGATTTATTCCTGCCTTTTTTAAATCCGGCCGAAAATTCAAAAAATAATCCTTTTAAAAAACTCTGTTCTATACTTGAAAATATATTGTTTTTACGTGCAATATTATAAAAAAATCAGGATTTCTCTCAAAAAAACACGCTGGCACAACTATCAGTTGTGCTAAATTCATCTAACAGATGTTTTTACGAAATTCTTTCAGAGGTTATAATAATACTGTAATCAAGTGTATGGATCCAGCTTGAACTTGTACTTTGAAAAATAAAATATTTGAAAAGGAGAAGATAGAATGAGTATTTATTGTTTACTTGCTGCATTTGGCGGCGGAGTATTCGCTGCTGCTATCGGCGGACTTCCGGCATTTATTCTTACTGGTGTATTCTCCCTGTTAGGCGCAGTTGCTGGTATGGTTGGCGCTCCTGCAGGTGCTGTTGATGTTTTAATTAACTACATGGCATTTGGTCCCTTCTTTGGCCCGCACATTTCCTTCACAGCTGGTGTTGCTGCTGCAGCATATGCTAAGAAGAAAGGCCTCATCGAGAACGGTGCTGATATTGCTAGATCTCTTTATGGCCTTGGCGATCCCACAACATTAGCAGTTGGTGGATGCTTTGGTGTTATTGGTTTCCTTGTAAAGCAGTTCATTACAGCTCCTCTCTTCGGTGGCGGAGTTTCCCCGAGACTGGTAACTGACCTTCCCGGAATCTGGGTATTCGTAGGCGGCGTTCTTATCCGTCTTATCTTTGGTGGAAAGCTGAGAACAGGCGACAAGGTTATCACTTCTGGTGGTGTTCTTGGAAACTGCATCCTGATCAGTGTTGCTTATTCCTTATTAGTAGCTGGTATCTACACAGGCGCTATCGCTGCTGGTGTTGATGTTGCTGCATTTGGCGGATTATATCATGTACTGATCTTCGGTACTGCAGCTGTTATGCTTGTATTTGCTGAGATCGGTCAGCCGACATATGGATGTCACCATATCGTTATTATCGCTGCTGAGGCTACTGTACAGTCCTATGCACATACAAACAACCTCATGACAGCACTCATCGTTGGTGTGATCTTTGGTACAATCGCTGGCCTGATCTGTGAGGCTGAGGGCTGCTTAATCAACAGCGGAACAGACTCCCACATCGATGGTCCTGGATGTGCAATCTTCATCATGACCTTCGTTATCAATGCAATCTTCCCGGCAATCTAAGTTCCGAGAATTCATTGATCAAAGTTAAATACTTATGAATTTAAAAACCGCAGTCTTTATGACTGCGGTTTTTTTGTCTTTTTCAGTTATCTTGCTTTTTTGACGGGTAATCATTATAATAGAATTATCTTTAATCTGCAGCTTTGTGAGATCCCGGAGGCTAACTTATGGACCTGCGTCAAATACAGTATTTTATCCAATTATTTGAAGATCGGAACATCACCCAGGCCAGCCGTAATATGTTCATCTCTCAACAGGGGCTGAGCAAGTCCATCGCCAACCTGGAGGATGAACTGGGCTTTCCTCTTTTTGTGAGACAGCCCAAGGGAGTAATCCCCACGGAGCGGGCCATCTATCTGTATAATTATTTTGAGAGGGTCTCAAAGTCCTTCTCAAGTCTTCAGAATGCGGTTCATCAGCTGCAGGGAGACCATACCCTGCGGATCCTCACTTACGAGAACTTCGCCATGAGCCGGGACAAGGACCAGTTTAACGAATATCGTAAGATCCATCCCGAGTTGAACATCATCTACACGGAAGTCGCCAAC
>JBGUIF010000046.1:0-5315 GCA_045112755.1 Anaerobutyricum sp. | reverse complement strand
ACGAATATGAAACAGCTTCGATACACAATTCAGCAATATAATTTATTTTCCAAAACGCAAATAAAGCTGTCCCATGCGAATCTCTATCACTGTGAAACTAATAATTATGACATATTCCCCGGGTACCCCTACTCCAAGATTCTTTACGTTCTGAACGGGTCAGGGCAGTTTATCTGTGACGGCACCTGTGTACCTGTCAAGGAGAAGGACTTCATCATCACCAATCCTCACAAACATCGCTTTTCCATAGAACTGGACAGTCCGGCACTGGATTTTGTTATTCTTGGCATTGAGAATCTGAATTTTATTATCGATGACAAGCCGATGAAGGAGGCCATCCAGGGGATCACTCTCAACAGCGATACCGCTGATACCTTGATGAATCAACTGATCCGGGAGATTCAGGAGCAAAAAAAGGACTACGAGACTGTGTGTAATTATTACCTGAACATCATCCTGATTGAGCTCCATCGTCACACCAATATATACTGCAACATAGCCACCAAAGAAAAGAAGGCCAAGGACTGTCGGTTTGTCAGAGATTATCTGGACAAGCATTTCCGGGAAAATATCACGCTGGATCTTCTCTCTGAGAAGAGCAATATGAATAAGTATTATCTGGTCCATTCTTTTACGAAGAATTTTGGCTGTTCTCCCATCAACTATCTCAATGAAAAAAGAATCGAGGAGAGCAAACGGCTTCTGGAGACCACCAACTACTCAATCGCTGATATCGCTGACCAGATTGGATTTTCATCTCAGTCTTATTTCTCACAGTCCTTCAAGAAGAACACTTATATGACGCCCAATGAATACCGGCGTTCCACAAGACTTTTATAAGTAAAAGGCCTTCTGGAGAGGACAGAAACAATAATTTTTATTCATCATATAATTTCTGCTAATAAAAAATGCGGGGTTTCTGCAACCCCGCATTTTTTTGTTTCATAATAAGCCTGTTAGATTTAAAGAAATTCTTTATAGATATTCTTGATAGAAATCCTTGATAAATATTCTTTATAGAAATTCCCTGGATGCGGCAACAAGGATACAGATGATACAGCCTGCGGCCATTCGCCAGTCTGGTCCTGTCCATGTCCCGGTCTCAGAGAATTCTTTTTCCTCTTCCTTTTTTTGTACGAATCGCCTCAACAGAAAAATGAGGGCCGCCAGGCAAAGAACCGAGATCAACGCGCCAAGAATCACACTCTTCACAGCAAGGGCTCCGTCTTTATACAAGACAGGATACAGAGGATAATAACCGGCCAGATGCAGGCCCAGCAGCTGTCTGATGATCCGGGAATCACCCAGACAAGTAATCAGGACAGAGATCCCATTAAAAACAAAATGCATGATCATGGACGCGGTCAGATTACGGGTAATCAAAATCACAGTTCCCAGCACAAAACCTGCGGCAAAAGCATAGCAGATCTGATTAAAATTCATATGCATGAGGGCAAAGAGCAGGGCAGATCCAAGCACTGCAGTCTTTCCGCCGCCGAGGCCCTGGAAAAAGAAGCCCCGGAAAAAGATTTCTTCCACCAGGGCAGGCATAAGGGCAAATATAGCCAATGATCCAGGCAGGTTCAGCCTGACAGCTGCCAGAGATTCCCCCACATAATTGCGAAAGAAAATTTCTGACCACGCATTAAAATAGGCACAGAAAATATACATAAGACATCCCGCTGTCACAAGAAAAGGAATCTGCCCGGGCTTCAGAGATCTGATCCTGCAGTATTTTCTGACCGAAATATGACTTTCTTCCCCAAACCATAAAATCAGAAAAAGCTCTGTCATCATCAGAATCAGGCTGGCCCGATAACCGACGGGCAGCCCCCAGCTGGCGGTGTAGACAAAGACTGTAACTGCCAGAACACCGGCCAGAGCCTTATACCACTTTCCCCCACTTAAGAGCCAGCCGGCACAAAAGCCGATGGCAGCACTGATCATGAGAGTTCCGCCGGGAATAATCTGTGCATAGCCGGCCAGCAGGGATCCGCCCAGATGGGTCAAAACCAATATCAGCCATATTTGATTGACATTTTTTATGGAAATCATAATGCTGACTTACATCTCCTGTCTGTACCTATAAACAGTTACCGGACCAGGGAAATCCCCTCGTCCCCGATCACAATCTTTTTCATCTTGTAGAGCCTGCCAATCGCCCTTTTGAACTCATTCTTGCTCATGGAAAATTCCTCCCGGATTTCCTCAGGTGAAGACTTATCGTGGTAGGGCAGGCTGCCGCCGCACTCCTCCAGTTTTTCCATAATCTTCATGGAGTCTTCATCAATCTGAAGATAGGCCTTTTTTCTGATACTGAGGTTCAGCTTACCGTCTTCCCTGACTCCGGTGACCCGGCAGTCCACCTCTTCTCCAATTCTCATTCTTCTGACCATTTCCTTTTTGGGAATCATGCCCATGTAAAGGTCGTCAACAGCCACAAAACAGCCGAACTCCGGATTTATGCCAAAGACAATTCCCCTGACCTGATCATCCACTTTATAAGGAGAATCTGTCCTGAGCATATCATACACTTTCATGGTGCCGCAGAGGCGGTCACTTTTGTCAACATAAAGAGATACCAGATACCTCTCACCCTTCTTGACTTTTCTGGTCTGCTCACTGAAAGGAAGCAGCAGGTCCTTCTCCAGTCCCCAATTCAAAAAAGCGCCGATGCCCGTGACATCATTGACCTCAAGAACCGCAAGGTCTCCCAATTCCAGCCCAGGCATCCGGACAGTGGCAATCATCCTGTCTTCAGAATCTCTGTATACAAATACCTCAATCTGATCACCAATCTTTATATCATCCGGAACCTGATTCGCCGGAAGGAGAACACAATTTTCTTTCTTCTCTCTTCTTCCCTTATTTCTGGCAAAAGATCTCCCTTTATTTTTAAAATCACTTCTTCCCTGGTCCCGGGCAGGCTTTACATCCGACAGATAAACGCCGAAATCTGTCCTGTGGTCTACATAAAGAAGCTGTTTTCTTCCTAATTCTATCATATTTCAATCACCAATTATCTTTCCTGTTCTGATCTCTGCACCATTCATCAAAAAATGACTTAATGCTGGTTTTTGTAAAACGCCACTGTACACAGGAGTTCTTCCTCCTGGTTAAGGAACCTTACTCCGATCCCATTCTCATACTCACATCGAAATACCCTGAGCTTATCCCTGTAACAGGCTGCCTTCCGGTAATCAATACGGATTCTTTCAATATTTTCCTTCTCTGACAGAAGGCCTTCTGCCCAAAGGACATAAAAAGTATTATTTACATGATTATTTGTATCAAGATAGTACTTTGTGACCTCTATGCTTTCCTCCTCTTCCCAGTCCCCTTCCACAGGAATCTTACGGGAAATGCTGCATTCGTAATCCACGGGGGAAGGGATATATCTTTTCTCCAATTCCAGAGGGATTTTTGTGGGAAGCATTTTTTCAGTATTCATATAGATCCATAGGGATTCCCCGTCTGCGATGGTCTCTCCTTCTGAGTCAATCAGCGTAAATCTCCTGTATCCATAATACCTTCTCATACGTATCGCTTCTGTCGTGATGGTTAAATCTTCATGCAGCCGGGGCATACGACGGAGAAGTATATCATAGCCGATCAAAAACCAGGCCCTGTCCATGTCATACTCATCACGGACACCATCCCCCAGTATCTCTGACTGCAGGGTGCTGCAGTCCTGAAAATAGTCCAGTATCTGATGATAAGGCACCTTACCAAATCTGTTAACCTCACTGTATCTGACCTTGATCGGCATTTCAAATCTCATAGTTCTCTCCCGAATCTGTTGAATAAGATGAAAAAGGATTCCGCAACGTTAATAACTGTAACAGAATCCTTTAAATAGTTCAATTATTATTTTAAAACACGTCAAAGATACGCAGACATGAAAAAACATGAAACCCAAATCTGCTCTTTGGCTTCCCTAAAACTTCTGCAAGTGATGAAAGTGTTAAATAAAACGATTCTTTCTCTCCTGCTCTTCCTGAATCACCATCTTCATGGATGTCTCAACAGCAGATGTCTCGCCGAAAAAGGCCAGTGTCGTGATGTGCTGCGGACAGCTTCCGTGAATCTCTACCGGAAAGACATTACTGGTCTTTGCAACCCGGTCTGCATAATACAGGATACTTGCCACCGATGTCTGGAACAAACCAATGGCGTTAAACTTCCTCTCCGACAGCTCCTGTCTGCTCTCAGGACTCATCTTGCGGTAGAACATCTGCAGTGAAAGCTTTCCCGGATTATAAATAATACGTGCTTCAGCCATAATTAAAACCCCTTCTGTATAGAATCAGGTACCACTCTGTCCCTGATCAGTATATACTCTGCAATCCAGCCTATAAAATATTGTTGTCACAATATTATTTATAAAAATTTTAGCATATAAGAATCAGATTTTCAATGTACTTTATTGGTCATTAGGTCTTTTTTATTTCTGAAGTTTCCAGCGCAAAAACCATGTTTCTTTACGCGCAAGTGTGCAGCCCCCGGAGGGTTTTAATTAATAGGAAATCGCAATTTCCTAATTAATTAAAAAAGACCATCCACAGATTATCTGGAATGGTCTTTGACAGCGCTACCAGGATTCGAACCTGGAAATGCCGGAATCAGAATCCGGTGCCTTACCATTTGGCGATAGCGCTATACCTGAAATGTTTCAGGGAACGTGGGCAAGAGGATTCGAACCCCCGACCTTCTGGTCCGTAGCCAGACGCTCTATCCAGCTGAGCTATGCCCACACGTTATTTAAATGATGCCGGTGATCGGAATCGAACCGATACGGGAGATTAGTCCCGCAGGATTTTAAGTCCTGTGCGTCTGCCAGTTCCGCCACACCGGCATATAGTGGGACCTATAGGGCTCGAACCTATGACCCTCTGCTTGTAAGGCAGATGCTCTCCCAGCTGAGCTAAGATCCCATATGATATTCCTTGCGGAATAAACGACCCGGATGGGATTCGAACCCACGACCTCCGCCGTGACAGGGCGGCGCTCTAACCAGCTGAGCCACCAGGCCAGATATTTTAGAATGGACCTTCAGGGACTCGAACCCCGGACCGATCGGTTATGAGCCGACTGCTCTAACCAGCTGAGCTAAAGGTCCTTATACAATCAACGAATTGTATGACAAGCCGACGAACGGACTCGAACCGTTAACCTGCCGATTACAAATCAGCTGCTCTGCCAATTGAGCCACATCGGCACATCGTGAGTGACTCCTACGGGATTTGAACCCATGTTACCGCCGTGAAAGGGCGGTGTCTTAACCACTTGACCAAGGAGCCATGAACTCCCCGAGT
>JBGUIF010000045.1:0-4432 GCA_045112755.1 Anaerobutyricum sp. | reverse complement strand
GAAGCCCTGCTTGCCCGGGACGGGACCAATACCGGCATCCCGACCGCCCAGACACCCATTGGAAAGAAAAAGGTCATCCCGAACTCCCGCAGGAGTACAGGCAGGAAAAAAGGAGGCCAGCCCGGACACAAACAGCATTTGCCGGAGCCTCCGGATGAAGATCAGATCGACGAGACCGTCCTGCATGAAGTCGATCCTGCCAAAGAGGAATGCCCTGTCTGCGGATCAGATACTTTCATTTATACGGGAAGGCAGGAGGTAAAATACGAGACAGATATAGAAATAAAAGTACACAGAAAGAAACACATTTATTATGTTTACAAATGCACGGGATGCGGTACGCTGATCTCTCTGTCTGCAGACCCGGAACATATGGGGCAATGCCATTACGGCCCCAACATCCAGGCGGTCGCGCTCTCTCTGATGAACACGGTCAATTCGGCGATCAACAAGGTCCCTCTGTTTTTGTCCGCAGTAACAAACGGGCAGGTCTGCCCGTCTGAGGGATATGTCACAAAACTTCCTAAAAAGGCCTCGAGAAAACTTGCCGCCTTCAAAAGAGACCTCCGGCTCCTGATCCTGACACGGCGCGTCCTGTTCTGGGATGATACAGTCATCACCATCCTGGCAAAACAGGCTTATCTGAGATTTTACGGGAATGAGCGGATCTCCTACTACACCGCTCATGAGCACAAGGATCTTGCAGGGATCCTTGAAGACCGGATCCTCGATCATCTTACAGACGAGACCTATGTCATGCATGACCACAACACAGTCAACTATAACGAGGCATTCCACTTCAGGAATCTCGAGTGCTGCCAGCATGTCGAGCGTGATCTGCAGAAATCTGCCGATGACACAAAGCACGAAGAAATGGTCCTGGCAAAAAAGCTTATTTCCGAAGCCATAAAAGAACGGAACGACCTTTTTGCAAGGGGGGTCCTGTCATTCAGCGCAGAACGGATCGCAGAGTTTGATTCCAGGATGGAGGAGCTCCTCAGCTCCGCAGAAGCAAGGATCCGCAAGGATTTCAACCCTTATAACAGCCAGAAGGAACTAAATGTGATCAACAGGCTGCGGAAATACCATGACAATTTCTTCGCCTGGATGGAGGACTTCTCACTTCCCCATACCAACAACCTCAGTGAACGGGAACTTCGCGGAGCGAAGACGAAGAAAAAAGTCTCGGGGCAGTTTGAATCCATTCAATACGCAGGATATTATTCAGATATACTGACATATACAAGGACCTGCCGGAAAAATGGGATCAATGAAATAACTGCACTCAGCAGACTTATGCAGGGAAACCCGCTCACGGTCAGGGAAATATTTCCTGAGTTCTGTTGAAAACAAATGCGAAAATCAGCCGGATGGATCGATCTGTTCATCCATCCGGCCAAGTTGCCATGTCTATTAATAAACCGATCAAAAGAACCAGTCAGGACAGCAGAACTGCATTTCTTTTTTTACGACAGGATCATTTTTTGCTGAGGAACCATTTCAGGAAGCACTTTGTCAGACATCTTAAGATGTCTGTTAAAGTGCGCATAAAGGAAACCAATAAAGCGGGATGGCAGCCTATGCTGGCATCCCGCACCCCAAAAGCGTGATCTGGGGGTTATTGCAAAGTTACCCTTTCAACCCCTCGATAGTCTATATTTATACACCGTGAATAGTAACAAGAACGGTATTAATATTACCTGTCCCAATTGCAATAGACCTATTCATTTGTCATTCAGTGGTGACACGTGCCAGTTCTGTGGATTTGTCATCAATTACAGCATTGATCCGGAGATCTAAGTCAAGCGAGGCTATGGAATGTGCCAGTTCCATGGCCTCTTGCAAACAGCTCTTCAAACGCTCTGCCTTTGCGCATATATCGTCCAACTCGGATGTATCTGTGACGATCTTTACGATCACCTTCTCCTTACCATCCATCTTTTCCTGTCCTCCCACGAAAAAACCACCCGGCGAGGGGTGGTTTTTTATACCTACTTCATAAGATCAACAATGCTACAGTTCTTTTTATTTGCTTCCTTGATCTTGGCAAGAAAATAATCATATGGCATTTCGTCTTAACTAACCTCTGCGTATTCATGCGGATACATTCCATTATGTTTTTTGGCGTACTCGGCAGCAACCTCTCTGAGTTCCTCAGTTATTTTCCCTTTCCACACTTCTTTCATCCTCCCTTCAATGCAAGTATAGCATCTTTGTTTTATGATACACCGAATTCTGCCCTCTGTAAAAGAAAATCGCCCTGACATTGTCATGCCAACAATCTATGGTATGAAGTATGCTGAATTCCGCTCTTATCAGCGAAAGCACTTCTTCAAGTATTCTATCCTGTGTCCCATCATCGTCACAATCCTGACAGAGCTAATAATACATGGATCAGAATGGTTATTACAGCTGCTGTGACACTGGGCACAATCGCATCTTCCCAGTCATTCAGGTTATGAAACATTCCTCCTCCTTTTCCCATGGCTGCCGGTTCTATATTACTGAACTGGCAGCTATGTCCTCCCACGAAAAAACCACCCGGCGAGGGGTGGCTTTCTATATCTACTCCATAAGATCAACAATGCTACAGTTCTTTTTATTTGCTTCCTTGATCTTGGCAAGAAAATATTCATATGGCATGTTATCATAATCTATCTGTATATAGCCGTCCGGATACATACCATTATGTTTTTTTGCGTACTCGGCACCAGCCTTTCTAAGTTCTTCGGTTATTTCCCCTTCCCACATTTTTTTACACTCCTTTCAATGCAAGTATAGCATCTTGTTTTATGATACACCGAATTCTGCCCTCTGTAAAAGAAAAGAACGGTATTGATATTACCTGTCCTAACTGCAACAGACCCATTCATCTGTCATTCAGCGGTGACACGTGCCAGTTCTGCGGATTTACCATCAATTACAGCATTGATCCTGAGATCTAAGTCAAGCGAGGCTATGGAATGTGCCAGTTCCATAGCCTCTTGCAAACAGTTCTTCAAACGCTCTGCCTTTGCACAGGCCTCGTCCAACTCGGATGTATCTGTGACGATCTTTACGACCACCCTTTCTTTACTCTCCATCTTGTCCTGTCCTCCCACGAAAAAACCACCCGGTCCGCTGGGGAGGGGTGGTTAGTCATTACGATATCTTTCAAGACATGCATCAAGTTCTTCCTGTGTGGGTAATGGGCGCTCTCGATTATAATCATCTTGTTTTTCTTTAGGCCAAGACTCCCCAAAACCGATTATCTCATCCACTTTTTTATTCCAGGCATCAATTCCTGCCTGACTCATCTTGCTCATAATACCACCTCAACTTCAATTATATTACCTCTCCTTGATAATATACGGTATTCACAATCTTTGTCAATCAAGAACTCAAGCTGTTCCGGCTTTCTGCTAATCTTTTGTTTTATGATACACCGAATTCTGCCCTCTGTAAAAGTGTTTTCGACCGGAAAGAAATGCCTGCAGGAGACAGGAGGCGTCAGAATGATACGTATCCTTGTAGTTGATGATGATGCAAAAATGAATCAGGTAGTATGCACTTTTCTGCGTGCAAATGGTTTTGATGTCAAGGGATGCCTTTGTGCTTCCGATGCGTATGATGAAATGTACAGCCAGCTATATGAGCTGATCATTTCTGACATCATGATGCTGGGCATTGATGGCTTTGAGTTTGCCCGGACAGTACGGGAGCTGAACCCAAACATTCCTCTGCTCTTTATGTCTGCCAGAGACGACATAGGAGCAAAGCGGGAAGGTTTTTCAATCGGTATTGACGACTATATCGTAAAGCCTTTCGATCTGGATGAGTTGCTTATGCGCGTACAGGCTCTGCTGCGCCGGGCACATATAAAGCAGGACAGAAAGCTTGTGGCAGGTAATCTGACACTTGACGCTGACGCCATGACTGCTGTTGTGGACAACAATGTTTTATGATACACCGAATTCTGCCCTCTGTAAAAGTCTATCTACTCGTTCTTTCTGAAGGTATACCTGCTGGCGCATCGTCAGAGATTGACGCGCATTTGCTTCGTAGGCGGATAAAATCCCAGACGGCTGGTACTTTTCATTCAGCATCATCATGGATATTTTACTGTCACATATTTTAGCCATTGCCATCGTCGAGATTCTGATTCCGGCTCCCATACAGATAATTGTACTGATATCCTCCAAAGGGATCAAAATTCTGACAATCTCCATCTCTTCTTTTCCTGTTTTCTTTTTACTTTTCTTTTTTTCGTCATTGGACTCTTCTTTTATTTCTCTGTCTTCCGAGAAAACAGCTTTCTTTTCTTTTTCAATTAACAGAGCGCCGTTCTTCACATGTATTTCCGCAGGTCCGGTTATCTCAACAGTACGAAATGACATGGCCTTTTTCCTTTCTTTAATATCCAGTTGTCATGAGGTTGGAAGGGAGCATATAC